>JADZDV010000247.1 GCA_020850915.1 Chloroflexota bacterium
CTCGAGGTGGAAGGGCTCCGCGCCCGCCATGAGCGGCCACGAGTCTGATGTCGGTATCGCCATGCCCCTTTCGATGCTGGCTGCCGCCAGGAGCGATCCCCGCCACCGCGAGTATTATACGGTCCCGTAGCCGACCCGCTGTCAATCGGTCTGCAAAACGGAAAAGAAGCCTAGGCGCTGGAGCGGTTCGGGTTCGACCTCAACAGCGCTCACCCCGGCCCCCGGTGGACCTGTCTGACACCACGTAAGCAGGCGATCGACGAGCTTCTCTTCGCCCTGGACCACCGCTTCAACCGTACCGTCGAAGCGGTTTCGCACCCAGCCCACCAGGCCATACTCCTCCGCGAGCCGCCGAAGGTCCGCTCGAAAATAGACCCCCTGGACTCTTCCGCGAATGCGGACTCGCCGCTGCACGGTTGCCACTACCGCTCAATCCCCGCCGACAGATCGTCGAGCACACGCAGCACGATCTGGCCGGTCACCCCGAGCAGAGCCGGATCAATGTGGTCGGCCGTATCGCCGGCCGTGTGATAGTTCGGATCGTTCGACCAGTTCAGGAACAGTCCGGGGATTCCTGCCGCGACGAAGCTCGCGTGGTCGCTGGCCATCGCGACTGTGCCCATGGCGCTCCTGGTGCGGTGCGCCGGCCGGCCAAGCTCCGCGGCGTGGCGCGACGCCATCTCCACCAGGTCGGCGTCTCCACTCAGGTTGAGCACGTCTCCGACACCAACCATGTCCAGGTTGACCATGGCAATCGTGTTCGCGCGCTCCTCCGGAGAGAGCTGCGCCACGAACCGCTCGCTCCCGACCAGCCCCACCTCCTCTGCCCCGAAGGCGATGAAGCGCAGCCTGAACGGGTAAGCCTTACCCTGTGTGGCGCGAGCGAGCTCGATCATCGTGGCGGTGCCGGAGGCGTTGTCGTTCGCGCCGGGGCCTGCGCTGACGGAGTCGAAGTGCCCCCCCACGATCACGGTCCTCAACGCGCTGCCTGCGCGGTCTCCGACGACGTTGACGCCTTCGCGCTGGCTGACGTCCGCGTCCACCGTCAGGCGGGCCTCGAGCGGCCCCTGCTCAAGCGCGGCGAACAGGTCGTCGCCGTCCTCACGGCTGATCGAGACGGCTGGTATCGCCGCCGCCGAACCGAGGGAGCCGCCGAACGGCCCGGCCTGGTTGTTCACGATGACGATCGCCCTGGCCCCGGCCTCGGCCACGTTGCGCGCCTTGACGGCAAATGTTGTGACGCCGTCTGGACCACGTCGGACGAGCGCGATCCGGTCTTTGACGCTCGCTGGGTCGAAATCCCCCGCTCGGCCAAAACCTGCTGCCACAACCTCGGCCCGCACGTCTCCGCTGGCCGAGTACATGAGTGCACGGACGCCTGGTCTCCCGGGTCCAGGCCGGACGATCTGGAGAGTCGATCCACGGTCGACGAACGAGCTGAATATGAACGTCTGCCGCTCGACGGTGGCGCCGGCAGCGCTCAGTTGAGCGGCGATGAAGTCGGCCGCGCGGTTCTGGGCGGGTGTCCCGGCCACGCGGGAGCCGATGTCCACCGCCAGCGTCTGCGCGTCCGACCTGGCGCGGGATCCTGAGAAGCGCTCTGCTGGCAACGGGGCGAGGGGGCCCACGGCCACCGCGACAGGCGCCGCGGGCGAGTCGGGCACGGCGGGCGCAGCGGCGATCGCTGGCGCGCTGACAGGCGCGGACTGGTCCTCGGCAACCCTTGCCGCCAGGGTCGGCGAAGCGGTGTCGGCAGAGACGCCTGCTCGGACGTCTGTCTTGCCGGGGACGATGGCGGTGGGCGCTGGCGCGGCTAACGGACCAGGCGTGGCGCAGCCAGACAGCACCACCAGGCAGGCGAGACTAACCCATCGCCTTCGCCAGTGACATACGGGGCTCACACGCTCATCCTAGCGCACGCTCGGTCGGGCGCGTCACGAAATCCGCGACGCCTCGACAATCGTGACCCGGCTGGAAGGCGCGCGTCGAGGCGGCCGGTCACTCCGCCGCCCGGCCGCCGCCGTCTGTAGGGGACGTCAGCCCGCCCGGCGAGTCCCGCCAGCGGCACGTGAGACCCACGCCGTCTCGACGAGATTCCGGGCGAGAACAGCGGTGGTGACCGGACCGGTGCCGCCCGGCACTGGTGTCATAGCCTCGGCGACCTCCGCGGCAGAGGCTGCGTCTACGTCCCCGACGAGCTTGCCGTCGACCTCGTTGATGCCGAAATCCACCACGACAACCCCGGGGCGGAGCATGCCGCCGTGCAGCAGTCCCGGACGTCCGGCAGCGGCGAAGAGCACCGCGGCCTGCCGCGTGTAGGACTCTAGCGGCTTCGATTTCGAGTGGCAGACGATGACCGTGGCATCGGCGATGATCAGGAGCGCTGCCATTGGCCGGCCCACGACCGGGCTGCGACCAACAACGACGGCGGTGCGACCGGCGACGGAGATGCCGGAGCGCTTCAGCAGCTCCATGCCGGCCAGCGGGGTACTGGGCACCCGGCTTGGATGGCCGCTGGCGAGCGCGCCGACGTGTAGAGGGTGCAGCCCCTCGACGTCTTTCTCGGAGCCAAGCGCCAGGATGGCTGACTCCCCGCTCAGGTGCCGCGGCAGCGGCACCTGGAGCAGGACACCATCAACTGCATCGTCGTCGCGCAACCGCGCCACGGTTGCCTCGAGGTCTGTCTGCTGGGTGTCCGCGCCCAGTGCCTCAAGATTGACCTGGATGCCCCTGGCCTGGAAGGAGCGCTGGATCTGGCGCAGGTAGCTCGCCGAGGCGGGATCGTCGCCCACCTTCACCACCGCGAGACAGGCCGCGCGCCCAGCCTCTTCCTGAAAGCGCGCGGCCTCCGCCTGGACCTCCTGCCACACTTCGGCTGCGATGGCGCGGCCGTCGATCAACCTGGCAGTCAGAGCAGCCCCCTCACCTCAGCCGAGCACCTTCTTGACGGAATCCTGAACGATCCCAGCGAGCTGCTCGATCTGGGATTCGGTCGTCACAAGCGGTGGGGCCAGCACGATCGCGTCGCCGCGCGCGCGGATGAATGCGCCGCGGTTGCGAGCCTCCTTGAAGACCTTCTCGCCCACCTTCTCTCCAGGCTCGAAGAAGGCCATCTTCTCACGGTCCTTGACCAGCTCTACGGCCGCCATCAGACCAAAGCCGCGCACCTCGCCGACGTTCGGGTGGTTCTGGAGCTGAGAGAGCTGTTCCACCAGCAGGGTGCCCATCTTGGCCGCGCGCGCCGGCAGGTCCTCGTCCTCGATGATCTGGATGTTGCGGTTCCCGACCGCACAGCAGGTCGCGTGGCCGCTGTAGGTGAAAGCGTGCATGTAGCGCTGGGAGGGCGGCACTTCGTCCATCACCCGCTTGATCTCGTCCGAGACCATCACGCCGCCCAGTGGCAGGTAGGCGCTCGTCACGCCCTTGGCGAAGGTCATCATGTCCGGCTGGACGCCCCAGTGGTCCAGCGCGAACCACTTGCCGGTCCGACCAAAACCCGTAATCACCTCGTCGGCGATGAAGAGCACCTCATTGCGATCGCAGATCTCGCGGATGCGCTGGAAATACCCGTCCGGTGGCGGGAGCACGCCCCCCGCGCCCTGAACTGGCTCTGCGATGAAGGCGGCCACGGTGTCCTTGCCCTCTTCGACGATCTTGTCTTCGAGGGCATCGGCGCACTGGAGGGTGCAAGCGCTCTTGGTGGAGCACCACTTGCAGCGGATCCGATAGGGCGCGTCGATGTGCGAGAAGCCGGGCACCCGCGGCTCGAACATCGTCCAGTACGAGGGGATGCCGGTGGCGCTCATCGCGGCGAGCGTCACGCCGTGATAGGCCCACATCCGGGCGATCACCTTGTACTTTCCGGGCTGTCCTTTCGCCTTCCAGTACCAGCGGGCCGTCTTGAATGCCGATTCGTTGGACTCGGCGCCGCCGCTGGCGAAGAAGGTGTGGTTCAGGTTGGGGTATGCGAGCTCGGCGAGTTTGGCGGCGAGCTGAATGGCGGGGATGTTGGTGGAGCCTGTGTAGGCGTTCACGAACGCCAGCTTCCGCATCTGCTGGGCGGCCGCGTCCGCCAGCTCCTCGCGACCGTGGCCGACGTTGACGTTCCACAGGCACGCCAGCCCGTCGATGTACTCCTTGCCCTGGATGTCCTTCAGGATGGCGCCCTTCCCCTCGACGAAGATGAGGGGGTCGGTATGGTCCTCCGGGTGGAACAGGGGGTGGACGATGTGCTGATCGAGACGGAGCAGCTCCTCTTGTTGTGGTGCGGCCATGCCGGGCTCCTTCGAGAGGGTTTGGGTTGCCGCCTGAACGGGGGCTCTGACCCATTGTAGCAGCGCCTCCAGCACGCTCTCGCCGCTCGGCACCGCGGCGGGTGCCCGTCAGAGCTTTGCGCCGAAGCCTCAGCCTGTCCAATAGACACCGGGTGATCCCTCGCGGGCTCGGGATGACAGATGTCTATTGGAGTGGCTGCGACAACTACGCAAGAAGTTGACGGACACCCCACCGCGGCGTCGTTCTGACTCGCCCGGACGCGCCATCTCTATAATCCTTTTGACGGTCTCAGATCGAATCGTCAGACTTCACGGCCAGGATGTGGCGTCTGAAGCGCGAGCTGCGAAGGCCGACCAG
>JADZDV010000248.1 GCA_020850915.1 Chloroflexota bacterium
CAAGAACTCATGCTCCAGTGGCACACCTCTACCTGCTCGGCCTGGTGCCGCTTCGCTTCACCGTCGGCGAGCGCCTGACCGCGTGGATGGAGCAGCGCACCGGCGCAGGCTCGGGCGGGGCCTTCTTACTCGGCGCCGCGTTCGCCGTCGCCTTCTGTCCGACGCTGTTCCAGCTCTTCTTCGGTCTCACCTTGCCGCTGGCGTTGCGATCGCCCATCGGCATCGTCTTCCCGGGGGTCTTCGCGCTCGGGACCACGCTGCCCCTCCTGGGCCTCGCCGCGCTGCTGGCGCTCGGCGCCGGCGGTCGGAAGGGCTACGTGGCGCGGGCGCGCCGGGTTGACCGCTGGCTGCGTCCCGCGGCCGCCGTGGTGCTGCTCCTGGCCGGGCTGAACGACACGCTCACGTACTGGTTCCTGTAGCGGATCGCGGGATAGCCGCCGGCTTCCCTACGATTCCAGGACGCGCCGCATATCGTCGAACTGCTCGCGGGTGATCTCGCCGGCCGCGTAACGCCGCTTCAGAATCTCGAGGGCGGTCTCTTCTGTCCGCCCACGGGTGCTGCCAGTGCCGAACAGGCCGCGGAGGAGCAGCTCGACCCCGACGAGCACAGCGCCCCAGAAAGCCAGCATCATCAAGCCCCCCAGGCCGAGGGCCAACCCCCACGGCCAGCCATAACCGGTCGGCGCGCCCGGTCCCCCATAACGCCCCATCATGCCCGGTCCCATCATCCCGCCGCCGAGCAAGGGCAGCAAGAAAACGATCAAGACCAGGACGCCCAGCACGACCCAGAGTCCGCGCTGCTCTCCACGCATCGCTCGCCTCCTGTCCACGAGCGCCCCGGCGGTAGCCACGGAAGCTCACGGTCTCCGCGCCGCCGCCGAGCGACTCGACCACCTGGTTACATCGACGGCTTGTGGCTCGGGTCCAGGTACCTGGCCGGATCTTTCTCGAACGCCCGCCTACAGCCCGGCGCGCAGAAGTAGTACGTCTTTCCGTCGTGCTGCGTGGCGTGCTGCGCGGTACGTGGATCGACGTCCATGCCGCAAACGAGGTCTTTCTCCACGCTCCATGCTCCTCTCACGCGTGCTGATGCCGCTGGACTGGATCAGGCGTTACGCCTCTCCAGTATGGTAAGCCCCCCTGGCAGCGGGACTCTAAACGGGACGACAACGAGCGAGACTCCTCAGCGCCGATCGGTCGACGTACTGGGCGCGTCCGTCGCCAGCAGCCGGCCCGGGGATGGGATGAAGGCCGGCGTGGAGGCGGTGTAGTGGGCGTACGCCTCTCCGAACTGGGCCAGCGCCTCTCGTTCCTCTCGCCGAGCCAGCCGAGCGTACATGGTGACCAGGACCGGGAACATCACGAGCGTTGGGATGGTCGGCCACTGTATCAGGAACCCCAGCATGATCAGCGCGAACGCGGCGTACGGGGGTGTCGAATGTGCGCGTACGGCCCGCTCGTCGCCAGTCCGCCGCGGCGCTGCGCCTGGTACAGCACGTTCCACGCGGCCGCGAGCAGGATGAACCCGCCGAAGATCACGCCGTCGCTGAGCAGGTGCAGCGGGCTCAGGTGCGGATCGCCGCTCCACCCGAGCAACGTTGGCCAGAGGTGTCCGGCGTTGTGCGACAGCAGGTCGAGACTCGGGAAGCGGCTGCCCAGCCAGCCCGACAGCAGGTAGATCGTGAGCGGGAAGCCGTACATCTCGGTGAACAGCGCTACCAGGAACGCCGAGAACGCCCCGAAGGAGCGCCAATCCCGCCCGGTCCGCGGATGGGTGAAGCTGAAGGCAAAGATGATGAACACCCCCGCGTTTATCACGACCAGCGGCCAGAGCCCGTAGGCTGGTGTCTCCTCACTCATTGCTGGCCTCCGCTGGTGCGGCCATTCTGGCCGCCGTGGTGCGCCGAGTGGTCGCCACCCTGTCCGCCGTGCATGAACAGGTGCATCAGCGGGCAGAGCGCAAACAGCAGGAACGGAAGCGCGCCGAAGAGATGTGCCGTGTGCTCGGTCACCAGGTAGAAGGCGGCGATTGCCAGAAAGACCAGCAAGGTCAACCCGGCGCGGGACAGCAGCCAGTGTTTCGCTGACGGCGATGTCCCTGGCGACGTCCCTGGCGATCTCATGATCGTTGCTCCGTAAACAATTGTGGCGAGCGCTCCGGAGGGAGCTTCACCTGAAGAGCGGCTCACCCGGATGGAACCCCGCGCGCTCAACGGCAGCCGCCAGCCGGTCCGGGCAGGCGAGACTCGCGTCGTACTCCACGTACGCCATTTCCGTCAGCGGGTTGACATAGGCGTGCAACACACCCGCGGTGCAAACCAGCGCGCGCTCGATGGTTTGAGCCTCGCCGTCACCGCTACACGTCAGGTCGTGGATCGGGATGGTCAGCCGTCGAGTCCCCATGGCGCTACTCCCGGGGAGCCAGTAGAACTCCTTCCAGGAGTAGCGTGACAGGCGTGGCTGAATGTGGCCTGAGTGAGGACTGAGAGAACGCTGAGAGAGGCTCGCCCGCGTCGAGCTAGAGGCTTACCAGGCTGCCAGCCAGGCGTTCATCTGCGCGATCTCCGCGGACTGGCTGGCGATGACGCTGCCGCCCAGGTCCTTCGTCTCCTGGTGCGCGGCGTTCGCCACCACCGGGCAGGACATGGCAACGGCCATCGCGTGGTGCATGCCCATCCGTACGAGAAACGCTCTGTCGAACTCATCCCCGGACAGCTTGTCGAGAGACTGGCCCGTCGCCTGGCCAGGTTGCGCGTCGGTGCGGACGGCCCGCCACGGGGCCACGACCGTCATGATCGCCAGCATCGAAGCCCGACCAACCCTGGCGCCGCGCCTGCCCCCAACCGGGCTCACGAGTCGTTGCGGATGGGACGAGCGGCGCTCCTTGCCTCATCCGCAACGAAGGCTCTCAATATCAATAGGCCTGCCGAGGTGCCTGGGCCGCGGGGCTGCCCGAGGACCGAGGCAGAAACCCAAAGAACAGCCCGAGGACTGTCCAGAAGAGCGTAACCCCAGCGAGGGACAGCCAGCGGAATGTCCCCACGAGATCCTCGGGCATCTCGATCTTGTCCTGGGTACCTGGTACGGTCAGGTACAGCAGAGCGCTCAAGAGCCCCGCGGCGACCAGGACTGCCAGGTACCTGGCCGGCATCGAACGAAGCCGATGCGTGAGTCGGCTGCTCAGCGCGATCGCCAGGACGACAGCAATCACAGAAAGTATGAGAAACCCCAGGTACAGCTCCTGCCGGGTGCCGATCGTCTCCGGGTCGCCCACACCCGGTGGGTTTGCGGGGTACTTCAAGAACGGGAGCAACCCCACGGCCCAGTAGGCCGCGAGGGCGGCGAGGAGCCGCGTCCGCGGGCTTTCTGCTCCAGGCAACCACCGCCGCGCCAGCGCATATGCCGAGGCGAACAATACGCCAAAGGTCAATCCGTAGATGACGTAGCCAACGACGAGGCCGATCTTCTGAACGCCACGGTTTACCACCGGTTCTTCATGCGTGCCAGATGCCTGGTGTTGTTGCTCTTCCAGGGCAATTGCTCGGTCGATGACCGGTTCAGTCACAATCGCGTGGAAGATGGCGACCGTTAGGCCGGCCGCCAGACCTGCAATCATGGCCGCCTTGAGTACCGTTCCGAAAGGCAGCGTCTGCATCGGCTAGTGTCTAATCAGTGGCACGGAAAGCCGGCCGCATGGCGGGCATCGTGTACGGCCTCGTGGATCAGGTTCTGATTCAGGGCGATGTCACCTTGAATCACACTGAGCAGTTGCCCCTGATCTAATCCGACAATGTAGAGCATCGCCAGACCCAGGAGGAGAGCAATGAGAGGCGCCTTGCCTTGTTCACGGGCTGGACGGAGGGCCTGTTCCATAATCACCTGACTCCTTCATGTCTGCAGACCACGGATGCGCTGAGCCGCCAGGAATGGTGTGCCCTTATAAGACCGTCCCCCTTGCCCGCGGGAGACAAGGGGGACGGCGCCGAAGCGTCGGCCGGATCCTGTCGCTCGCAGGTCTGTGGCATTCGGTGAGTGCAGGTGGCCTGGCTTGGAGCCTGAGCTCCATACAGTTGCGGGACAGCGCCGGACTCACACCGGACTTCCCCTGGTGACTCACCGGGAGCTATGAAGGTTGTCGTGCTCGCTCCTGATGATACTCAACCCGCCCCCATCCAGCAAGATAGCGTGCTCCCTCACTGAAAATGTGACCGGCGGGTCTACGGTTCCCTCAAAAGAAAATGTGACTGAGGGAAGCAGTGCCGGATGTGGAGCGGATGACCATTGACGAGCGACGGAAGTGCTTGAAGCGGA
>JADZDV010000249.1 GCA_020850915.1 Chloroflexota bacterium
ACGATCTTCACGGCACGGCTCCCGGGAATATGCGCGGCGCCCACAGCGCGGCGACCCGCGTCTCTCCACGCTAGCGTACGCCACATGCGCCCGGCTACGTCGGCACCCCGCGCGTGCTCTCGCCCGAGCCTCCCCTCGTACCGCTCAGCCCCAGGCTGCTGGCCCCCCTCGATCTCCATCAAGGCCTGACTCAGCCCTCGCACTCCCTCCCGCGAGAGGTCCACGTCCCTCTCTTGCTCTGCCGTGCGCACCAGCCCCCCTTGCCTGGTTGACGTTCAACACCTCTTCCCGGACAGTCGAGAGACATGCTCGGACGACGAACCTGCATCGTAGGGAAGGAGCGTGGCGGCTTCTCGCGGCGCGGTCAGGCAGACGCGGAGGTCAGGCGCTGGCCGCTCCGTGCTCGGCCAGGCGGCCGGCGTACTCCGCCGCCAGTCGGATGGACTCCGACATGCCGACCGCGCTAGCGATGCCCTGGCCGGCGATGTCGAAGGCCGTACCGTGGTCCACCGAGGCCCGCACGAACGGCAGACCGGACGTAATCGAGATGGTGCGCTCGAAGTCGTACGTCTTGGCCGCGATGTGCCCCTGGTCGTGGTGAAGCGAGAGCACCGCGTCGTAGCGCCCCTGGAGGCACTGATGGAACACCGCGTCGGCGGGGATGGGGCCGTAGGCGTCCACGCCTTCGGCGCGCGCGCGCTCGACGCCCGGGCGGATCTGGGTGATCTCCTCATCGCCGAAGAGGCCGTTCTCGCCGGCGTGCGGGTTCAGCGCGGCCACGCCAAAGCGCGCGCGCGGCGTCCCAAAGCTGGCCATCGCCGCGTGCGCCTTGCAGAGCGTCGACGCGACATTCTGGGCGGTCACTTCATCGCAGGCGCGGCGCATCGACATGTGGCGCGCCATGAAGAAGATGACGAGCCGCCGCGCCACGAACATCGTCAGCACGTCCGGGCTGTTGGTGAGCTCCTTGAGCATGCTGGTGTGGTCGATGAACGGCACGCCGCCCGCCTGGAGCGCCTCCTTGTTGATCGGCGCCGTCGCCAGGGCGTCCAGCTCCCCTACGAGCGCGAGGTCGATCGCGCAACGGATGAACTCGAACGCCGCTCGACCGGCCTCCTCCTGGACTCTCCCCCACGCCAGCTCGCTCAGCTCGGGTCGATCGAGATCGACGAGATCGATCGTTCCACGCTGGAACAGTCCGTCCGCGGGACGCTCGACGGTGTGCAGCCTTGCCCGGGAGCCGACGACGCCGGCTGCGCGCCGCAGCGCGCTGCTGGCGCCCAGGACGACCGGGCGAGCGACTTCGTACAGCGCGGCGTCCTCGAGCGCACGCAGCACGATCTCCGGGCCGACCCCGGCGGGATCCCCGATGGTGACGCCGACGAGCGGCCGCTGGTCCGTGGTCATCGCGCCGATTATACTGTGGCCTCCTGCTGCCGCGGCGTGCGACATCGACTCCGTATCTGTCCGTCCCCAGGGATGCTCGGCCTACGTTATCCGTTACGCGAGTGGGATCGAACGCTCGAGTACGGGCCGCGGAGTACGAGCAGCACTGTGCGAGTGGAGATGGCGAGTCGGCGGCTAACGCAAGCCTCCGGTGGTGAGGCGCTCACCGCCATCGGCGCCCCGGCGATCGCGTCGGCGAGGCGACTGCCGATTGAGCCCGGCCGCCTCGATCGCGAACGTCTGGTGGGGCTGCTGGAAGCCGCTCTGCACCTGGCGGAGGCCGACGGCGTCGAGGCCGTCGCGGAGCGCGCGGTGGCGCTGGCGCGGCTCATCGACGAGGCTGACGGCAGCCAGCTCTGGCAACGCAACTCGAGCGGAGACCGTCCGCGGCTGCTCGCCGGCCACCCAGCCGACGAGCCGGTGGGCGAGCCGCCCGCGGGCGACCCCCTGGAAGCGGTGTTCAGCCGCGGGGAGCTGGTGGAAGTCGAGCAGCTCGCCACGGCGCCGACCGGCGCCGCCGATGGGTACCGCGCCGCCGGGTTCGCATCGCTGCTGGCGCTGCCTCTGGACGTGGACCGCGACGCGGCCTTCGCGCTCGTCCTGCTCCGACGGCAGGCGGGTCGCTTTCCCGAGCAGGACCGGCTGGCGCTGCCGTTGCTCGGCCAGGCCGTCGCGGCGGCGCTGCGGCGCGAGCGGGCTCTCATCCGACTCGGCCGGCGGCTGGCCCAGGCCGAGGAGCGACAGCGGGAGCTGGGAGAACAGCTCGAGGCCTCCGCGCAGACGCATCAGCAGCAGCTCCAGCAGTATGCCGCCGACTTCCGCCGCACGTATCAGGAGTCGCGCCAGCGCCTGCGTCAGATGGAGGCGCTCTACGAGCTGAACACCCTGCTGGGCTCGACGTTCGATCCCAACGAGGTGCTCGATCTCACCGTCGACTTCATCGGCCGGCTCGTCCCGCACGACGGCGCCGCGATCTATCTGTGTGACGACGCCGGGATCCCGCGGCGAATGGCGAGCACGGTCGTCGGAAAGGTGCGAGAGCTGCCCAGCCGCGTTGTAGCCGGCCGCGGCCCGATCGGTCGCGGTCTGCGGGACGACCGGTTCGTCCAGGAGCGCTCCCGGCAGCGCGGCAGCGCGGAGCGTGGCCGGTGGGTGTGCTGCTTGCCGATGCACAGCGCCGGGCGGAGCGCCGGGATCCTGGTGCTGCTCCGGGATGCTGACAGCCTGGACGAGGACCAGCAGCGAGTCTTCGAGCTCGTTGGCGCCTCGGCGGCCATGGCGCTCCAGAACGCGCGCCTCGTGACGACCGATCCGCTGACCGGTCTGTACAATCGGCGGTTCTTCGAGCGAGCGCTCGGCGTGGAGATCGAGCGCGCCAGACGGACCCAGCGGCCGCTCGGCTTGATCACGGTGGACATCGATCATTTCAAACGGTTCAACGAGACGTACGGCCATCCCGCGGCGGACGACGTGCTGCGCCTGGTCGCCCGGACCATCGAGCGCCAGCTCCGGCGCGGCGACATCGTGGCGAGAGTGGGAGGCGAGGAGTTCTCGGCGATCCTGCCAGAACAGAACCTGGAGGCGGTCCGGGTGGTGGCTGAGCGCGTTCGCCAGGCCGTGGAGCGAGCCGAACCGACCATCTGGGAGGGACAGCGGCTGGCGTCCGTCCGGGTCAGCGTTGGGGGCGCGGCGACGCGGCAGGATCTCTCCGCCAGCGTGTTGATCGGCCAGGCGGACCGGGCGCTGCGTCAGGCCAAGCGCCAGGGTAGGAATCGCGTGTGTATCGCCGGGGCCGAGTCCTTCGACGAGCTCGACCGCGAACAGGGCAAGAGGGTGTGATCCGGATGGTTGTCTTGCACGTAGGCACAGAGAAGACGTCACTCTCAGGTAGGAGACAGGCAATGGTGGCGCGGCATTGCGTGACTGACCAGCCCGCTCCATGCGGGGCCGCTGGAGGCGTGGAGTCCAGGTCAGGCGCCGCGGAGCTGGGCCATGGAGACAGAGTGAAACATACCGTGCTGCTCGCGGATGACGATCCAGGGCTGCGCCGGCTCGTCGCGACCACTCTTGGGACCGACGATTTCGATCTGCTCCACGCTGCTGATGGCGACGAGACGCTCACCATGGCACGCTCGCATCATCCGGACATCGTCTTGCTGGACATCAACATGCCAAAGCGGAACGGCCTGGACGTCTGCCGGATCCTGAAGAACGATCCCGCGATGTCCGACATCAGGATCGTGATGCTCACGGCGAGCGGCACGGAGGTGGATCGCAAGCGCGCGCTCGAGGTCTCGGCGGACGACTACTTCATCAAGCCGTTCAGCCCGGTGGCGCTCCTGAACAAGATCTACGCGCTGCTGAGCTAGCGCCGCTCGCGGCCAGGCCGCTATCTTCCCAGGCCCGACCGGTGGCACAGCTCCGCCGACGGTGCCGCCAGGCGCGTATCGCTGTCACGTGCTGCCGAGACGGCCGGAAAACGTTGCCAGGGTGCTCCGCACCGGCGCGACCAGCACCGCCCCCGGCAGCTCGGACAGCGCGTCGCGCCGGTGGCCCAGACTCTGGTACAGCTCCTGCCGAAAGGTCTGCAGCGTGTGGTGGGCGGAGACGGTGTCCATACCCCGCCTGCCGCGCGCTCCGCGCCACGTCGCCCTTCCTTTCGTCCCCGGCCCCTCCCTGCTCCAGCTTGTCCAGACTCAAGTCAGGATGACAGGGAGCCGTCCAGGACGACAGGGAGCAGCAGGGGGTCAGATGGGCGTGTGGCCTGACCGCGCGCGCCGCTCGTTCCTCTCTCGGGTGACAGACGGCGCACCCTACAGCGGCTTGAGGTCGGAGAAGAACTCCGGGTGCTGCTTGCTGACGATCTCCAACAGGGCCCTGTCGGCGCCTTCGTCAAAGGGGACCATCTGCTTGAGAGTGCCGCGATCCACGAGGGCGCGGACCTCGGCTTCCCAGCCCTTCTCGACGGTGGGAGCCATGCGTGTGTCGATGGCGATGTGGCCGAGCGCCTTGCGGAGAATCGGCACCTCGACGCCGCTGATCCAGCGCGCGGCGATGGTTGAGGACTCATCCGGCTGGACCCGCATGAACTGGGTCGCTTCAGCCATGGCGGCGCTGAAGCGCTCCGCCAGGGGGCGGTTCTTCGCCAGCCAGTCCTCCATCACCGCCACGATCGGCCGCTGAGCCAGCAGGCCGCCGCCCCGCGAGACGACCACACTGCCCGGCAGCTTGGCGAGGAACAGCTCGGGGTACGGCTCGGAGCCAACGCCCGCGTCCACGCTGCCGCCCTGGAGCGCCGCGAGGATGTTCGGCGGCTGCACCGCGAGCATCTCGACCTTGTTCTCGGGAATCCCAGCCTTCTGCAGGGCCGCCTTTAAATAGAAGTCCGGCGCCACGCCGGGCGTGGTGGCGACCTTCTTGCCGACGAGGTCCTGGACGGTCTTGATACCGGACGGGCCGGTCGCCACGATCGCGACCTGGTTGTCCGGGAACAGCACCGTGGCGCTGCTGCAGAGCAGGGTGATCGCCTTGGCCTTGATCCCCTGCGTCCGCGCCGTGGCGAGGGCGCCGATGCCCGTGTTGCCAGCCTGGGCCTCGCCGGTCTGGATCGCCTTGAGCGCCTCGCCGCCGGAGTTGAGCACCGAGAGCTTCGCGTCGATCCCCTGCTTGAGGAAGAAGCCTTTCTCGAGCGCGATCGGCTCGGCGATGTTCTGGATGTTGCTGACGATCGCCACGGTCATCGTCGTGGGAGGGCCGCTGAACGCCGGCGCCGCCTGAGCGGCCGGGGACGCGGCAGGAGCGGCCGCGGCGGGCGAAGCGGCCGCGGCTGCCGCCGGCGACGCCGCTGGCGCAGCGGCCGCGGGCGAGGCGGCGGGGGCCGCGGGGGCCGCTGGAGCGGCAGGCGCTGCCGGCGCTGCCGGCGCGGCAGGCTTGGCCGGCGCCGTGGTGGGCGCCTCGGGCGCCTTGGGCGCCGGCGTGGATTGGCCACAGGCTGCCAGAACGGCCGCCGCTGTGGGCACGAGTCCAAGCGCCGCCGTGCGCCAGAGCAGCTGGCGGCGCGTCAACCGTCGATCGATGGGGGTGTTCGCCTCTGGCATGGTGCACCGCCGGTCCGTTGCTCGGGCAGCGCTGCATTAGCGCAGCGCCGTCCGGCTCCTCCGACCCCCGCGGGTCGTCCGTCTGTCACGGCAGGGTACGAGGTTGGAGGGCCGGTGTCAATGAAAAGGACGTCCCGGTAGGGATTCAGAGTTCGGGTGCGGTCGTGATGGGGTTGTGATGGGCAGGCCGTGTGAGGGGCCGGCGAGGGCGGTACGCTAGGAGCATGGTCGACTTGAGGACGGCGAGTCGCGAGACCCTGCTGCGGATCATCGCCCGCCAGCAGCAGGAGATCCTGGCGCTCCAGCAGACCGTCGCGGCCCAGCAGGCCGAAAATCCGCGGTTGCAGGCGGTGGTGGCCGAGCAGCAGCTCACCATCGAGCGCCTGGAAGCCCGGCTCCGGGATCTCGAAGACGATCAATCCCCGGACGACCGCGGGCGACGGGGCATGCCCGGGCTCAAGCCCACCCAGGCGCCTGGCGAGCGTCCTGTCCGGCCGCGGAAGCCGCGCGCGCAGGGGGCTGGACGTCGGCGGGCAGCCCCGAACGCGGTGACCGATGTGATCCAGCACGCCCTGGAGCAGTGTCCGGACTGCGGGACGGCGCTGGAGGGCGGCACGATCAAGCGGACGCGGCAAGTGGTGGAGGTCCTGCCCAGCCCGGTCCAGATTGTCGAGCACGTCTTTGTGGAACGGACCTGTCCCGGGTGCCATCGCCGCTGGCGGCCGCGGGCGGACGCCAGCACCCTGGGCGGGGTGGTGGCCGGGCCGCGCCAGCGGCTGGGGGTGGGGCTGGTGAGCCTGATCGCCACCTTGCGGGAGGCTGGGCGGTGGCCCGTGGCCAGGATCCAATGGTACTTGCGCCAGGTGCACCAGCTCGATCTGAGTGTGGGGGCCATCGTGGGCGCCTGCCACCAGGTGGCAGCCTCGGGCCAGACCGAGCTGGCGACCCTGCCAGCCCGGATCCGGGGCAGTCCGGTGGTGCATGCAGACGAGACGGGCTGGCGGCAGAACGGGCGCAACGGCTACGTCTGGACCTTCAGCACGCCGGACACGGTGCTGTTCACCCACGGGCGGCGCACCAAGGAGATGGTCGACCAGGTGCTGCAGCCCCCCGGGATGGCGGCGGCCGAGGCGTTCAGCGGGGTGCTGGTCAGCGACTTCTACGCCGCCTACCATCACTATCCCGGGCGGAAGCAGCGCTGCTGGGCGCACCTGTTGCGGGAGACCCACGAGCTGCGCCAGCAGCACCCGGGCGACGAGCAGCTCGCCACCTGGGCGGTGGCGGTCCATCAGTTGTACTTGGAAGCCATCCAGCAGGTGCGGGCGTGGGAGGCGGAGGCTGGCCCGCGGCCCGCACCGCGGGAGCGGCACCAGCAGGCGCGCGCGGACGAGGAGCGCCTGCTGGCGCTGTGCCTGCCGGTTCTGCCGGAGCGGCGCGCGCCCCAGCGGAAGCTGTGCGCGCGGATCAAGCGGCATCTTTCGGAGCTGTTCGTCTTCGTGGCCGAGCCGGGCGTGCCGGCGGATAACAACGCGGCGGAGCGGAGCCTGCGCCACCTGGTGACCAGCCGCAAGATCAGCGGGGGCACCCGCTCGGACCAGGGCACCGCCACCAAGATGGCCCTCAGCAGCCTGTTCGCCACCTGGGCCCGCCAGGGCCTCGATCCCCTGCTCCAGTGCCGCCGCCTGCTCACCTCACCTCAATTCTGAACTCTTAC
>JADZDV010000250.1 GCA_020850915.1 Chloroflexota bacterium
GATCGTTTCCGAGTCGGACCTGACGTGATAGGAGACAACGTTGTACTGGATGCCTGAGAAGCTGACCTTGCTGCCGTGGGTCAGGTGACCGCCATGGCTGAGGTCCATCCCCATCAGAGTGTCGCCCGGCTTGCTGATGGCGTAGAGCGCGGCCATGTTGGCCGGGCTGCCGGAGTACGGCTGGACGTTGGCGTGGTCCGCGCCAAACAGCGCCTTCGCGCGCTCGATGGCGAGCGACTCAATGTCGTCGACGAGCGCGACACCCTGGTAGTAGCGGGCGTGAGGATAGCCCTCCGCGTACTTCACGTTGAGGTGGCTCGAGAGCGCCTCGAGCACTGCGTGGGAGGCGTAGTTCTCGCTGGCGATGAAGTTCAGCGTCTGATTGTGCCGGCGGCGGTCGCGCTCGATCAGCTTGGCCATGGCTGGATCGACGGCGCGCAAGCTGCCTGCCGGGGGCGTGATCCTCTGGGCGATGCTGGTGATCAACACGCACCTCCTGCTCTTCGGAATGATATCGCCCGACAGGCAGGTGGCCGCGCCACGCCGCCGCGACGCCGGACGCGGGGAGCTCGGATCGCTTGATCGGAGCTGTCTGGGCTCGGCCGGTCTGGCCTCGCCGAGTTCAGCGGCCGGTGCGCGGCAGCTTTTTCGCTACAATCGTCCGAGACGATCAGATAGTCGTTGAAAGGCAGGGCATGAACAAGCGAAAGCGAGTCGCGCTGGCGAAGCACCGGAAGAAGGCGAAGAAGGCCGACGAGAAGCGGAAGCTCGGGGCGCTGGCCCGCCGTACGAAGTAGCCCCACGACACAAAGGACTGAGATCCATGGGCCTGGATGGACGCGCGTTCCGCCAACTGATGGGGAACTGGGCCACCGGGGTGACCGTCGTGACGCTGCCCACGGCGACCGGCCTGTGGGGGATGACGGCAAACTCGTTCACCTCTGTCTCGCTCGATCCGACACTCGTCCTGGTGAGCGTCGACCGGGCAACGCGGACACTTGGCCACATGGAGCGCAGCGGGATCTGGGCCGTGAACATCCTGGCGGAGGACCAGGAGCAGCTCTCGCGCGTCTTCGCCATGAAGGAGGACACCGAAGAACGCACGCTGGCGCGTGTCCCCTACCGCATGAGCGAGGACGGTGTGCCGATCATCGACGGCTGCCTCGCCAGCTTCGAGTGCAAGACCTGGGCGACGTACGATGGCGGCGACCACCTGCTGTTCCTGGGTGAAGTCCAGCGCGTCGAAGCGGACGCGTCGCGCGATCGGCCGCTGCTGTTCTACCAGGGGAAGTATCACCACCTGCCGGAGAGCCAGTCCTGAGCGGCCCTCGCGTCCTCGCGGTCGTGGATGACCTCATGGTGCGCTCGCGCGTCGAGGCGGCGGCACGAGCGGTAGCGGGCGAGGTGGTGTTCCCAGCGTCCGAGTCCGACCTTGACCACGCTCTCGAGACGCCGCTTCGGCTCGTCGTCGTCGGCATGGCGGCCACACGCAAGCCGTGGCCAGACTGGGTCCGGCGGATCAAGGCCCATCCGCGTGGACGCACCGTCCAGGTGGTTGCCTTCGGACCACACCGCGATCTGGCACTCCGACAGCAGGCGCTCGCCAGTGGGGCCGACCGCGTCGTGGCGAACTCCGCGTTCATGGCCCAGCTTGCCCGGGTGTTGAGCGGGGAGGTCCCTGGTGGCGACAGCGCGTCCTGAGGGACGAGCCGCGCACGAGCCAGTCAGTGCGAGCGCGCCCCGCGACAGCCCGGTTCAGCCCGCGTCACCTTGCTCCAGAGGGCCAACTGTGGCCCGCGCGAGCATGCTCCGCGGCTCAGTCTAACCCGCGTAGCGAAACCCGGTCTCCTTGAGCGTCAGCGGCTCGCCCTCCCGCTGCACCACCGCGTCTACGACCTCAGCCAGCACCAGCACGTGGTCTCCCGCCGGTGTCTCGCCGCGGACCTCGCACTCAAAGTAGCCGAGCGCATCCTTCAGCCTGGGCGGGCCTGCCACCGCTTCCAGCTCGACGTCGGCCAGCTTGTTCGGGTTCCGCTTCGATGAGCGCCCCAGGCTGCTGGCCAGCTCGCGGCGCCCGGACGCCAGAATGTTGACGCCGAACCGCCCCACGTGGCGGATCATTCCCAGGGACCGAGCGTCAGCTTCGATCGAGAGCACGATCATCGGCGGCTCGAACGACACCTGAGTCAGCCAGTTCGCGGTGAAGCCGTTCTGCTCTTCGCCATCTCGCACTGTCACCACATACAACCCGTACGGCACCATCCGCAGCACCGTCTTCTTCGTAGCTACGTCCATCTCGGATGCCTCCCACCCGCGTCTCTTCGCTCCAACAGTACGGCTCCGTGGTGGAATCGCCGTTGTGAGCTCTCTGGTCGCTCCGTTGGTCTCGGCACAGCTATCTACCTATCTGTCACTCTTCGCTCGACTCGACATGACAGACAGTCATGCTGCTGTCCCAGACGGGTCGGGCCTGCCGCTCATGCGATCAGCGCGTACCCTCCATCTACCACGACCGTCTGCCCAACGATCATGGCGGCGGCGGGGGAGCAGAGGAAGGCGACCACGCGGGCGATGTCCTCGGGCTCGACCAGGCGGCCGGCGGGAGTGCGGGCGAGGGAGCGAGAGCGCATCTGGTCGCCTTGCTCAAAGTGTTTGAGGGCGTCGGTGTCCACGACTCCGCCGGAGACGGCGTTGACGCGGATGCCGCGCGGCGCCAGCTCGACAGCCAGGTAGCGCGTCAGCGCCTCGAGGGCCGCCTTGGACACTCCGACGGTCAGGTAGTCCTCGATGACCCGTGTCGAGCCGAGGCTGCTCAGGTTAACGATAGCGCCCCCCTCGGCCATCAGCGGCACCGCGTGCCTGGCGCACAACAGGGGACCGCGGGCGTTGATGTTCATCGTCCAGTCCCAGTGCCGCGGCTCCAGCTCCAGCGGCCGGCGGTTGACGCCCGAGGCGGCGTTGTTGACGAGGATGTCCAGGCGGCCGAACTGCTCGGCGACCTGCCCGAACAACCGCTCGATCTTCTCCGGATCGCCCACGTGACCGCGCAGCGCCACCGTCCGGACGCCCAGCGCGCGGGCCTCCTCCGCGGTCTGCTCCGCCGCGTCCACGTTGCGCAGGTAGTTCACCGCCACGTCGGCGCCGTTCCGTGCCAGCTCGAGGACGATCGCCCGACCGATGCCACGACCGCCCCCGGTAACCAGCGCCACTCGACCCTTGAACACCACTCACCCCGCCGCGCTGCTGGCGCGCACCGCGCTCCCGGCAAGTATGCCGCACGCAATGGTCCGGACCGCCTAATCAGTCCATCGCGGCAGGTCGTGGTGTGGACCGTCGGTCGCCGCTCGCGGCGTTTTTCTTGTGCCGATGCCCGCCGGACCGTAGAATCCGCCCGAGGTGGGTAGGGAGCACAGGATGCGGGATGATATGCGCGCGGCGCTCCATGCCGTGCGCCGATGGCTTGGCCCGTTCGTTCTGCTGTTCGCCGGCGTCCAGCTCCTCGTCCAGGTCAGCGAGCATCTGGCCGGTCGTCCATTCGAGCTCGGCGCGTACACCAGCATCCAGTTCGTCCTGAACACCAACGCGTCGGCGCTCGCCTCCACCCTGGGCATTCTCATCGCCCTCGTTCTTTTTGTCGTGACGCTCTCCGCGCAGCGGTACTCCTTCAACATCATCGGCGTCTTCGCGCGCAATCGCGTCAACCACGTCATGTTCTCGCTCTACATCGTCACAATCACGTTCAATCTCTGGCTCTCCTCAGTGCTCGACGACGGCTTCATCCCGGTTGCGGGCACCCTGCTGGCCATGGTGCTCTGCCTCGTCTGTTTCTCCGTTCTGGTGCCGTATTTCGGCTATCTCTTCGACTCGCTGTCTCCAAACCGGTTGCTCGACCAGCTTCAGCGGGACATCTTCCAGGCACTCGATGCCGCGAGGCGCGGGCAGCGGCTGGACCTGGCGCGACAGGTGGCGGCGGGCAAAATCCAGTCTCTGGGTGACGTCTGCCGCACGGCGATCTCCCTGTCCGATGCCGATGTGGCCCGGCACAGCATCTGGGTGCTCCACGGTACGCTGACGCATTATCTCGAGATCAAGGGCAGCCTGCCGCGCGGCTGGTTCGTCGTCGAGGACCGCTTCTTCAAAGGTCGGCACAGCCTGATCCTGCGCGAGATCGAAGAGACCGGCACCTGGTTCGAGCGTCGTGTCCTGGAGCAGATGCAGGACGCCTTCCACAACTCGCTCAACAGGATCGAGACGGTCAATACGACGGTCGCCTTGTGCGCCCGTCTGGCCGCGGAGCGGGCTCTGGAGCGCGACGACGACGCCGTTCAGTTCCTGCTGGTTATCTTCTTCAACACCTTCCTGCGCGCCGCGCTGAACAGTCGGGACGCGCGGGCCGGTTACCACCTGCTCTACCAGTACGACCTCTTCGCAGACGCCGCGTTTGAGCGACGACCGGATCGCGCGTTGGAGATCGCCCACCGCATCGCCTACTACGGCGAGACGGCGCTCAGCATGGGCGTGCTCTGGATGGCGATCGCCGCCGCCAACGACCTGCGCACGCTGGTCGGCGCCGCTCGGCAGCGCGGTCTGCCGACCGAGGTCCGGCAGCAGGTCATCCTGGAGCTGCTGGCATTGACCAGGCATGCCATGGCGCGTCAGTCTCCGGCGACGGACCTGATCGTGAAGGCGGCTCTGGCGGTGGGCGCCCAGTTGCTGTTCGATGGCGACGACGATCTGGCTGGCGAGCTGGCCGCTGGCCTGACGGTGTGCGCGCCGGCGCAGCTCGCGCGACTGGCTGGCGAGCTCCGGGCCGTCGTGGTGGCCCGCTTCTGGGAGGTGACGGACCGCGTGCTCAATTTCGACTACGTGGAAGATGGGCCAAGAGCGCGCCTGGACGACTTTGTGGCACTGGTGGCACGCCAGGCCAACGGCGCGCTCCCTGTGGAGTCTCTGCCCTCGTCGATCAGAGAAACGCGCGGGAACCGCTAACGGGCGCCGCGTCGGGTTGAAGCGGGACGCCGACCGCGTCTACTTGTGGCGGCCGAATACCTGGGATAGGATGCGATCGCTGACGACGTGGCGGATGCGACGTTCGCGTGAGCGTTCGAACAGGCTCCAGAGTGACACTGCCACCGCGCCCCACACCAGCGCTGAGCCCAACGCCACCAGCGACTCCAGATTGCGCCTGGCCTTGCCTTCCGGACTCGCTACCGCGTGCCGATCGTCCACCGCTGCTACCGCCTCTCCTGAGTCGTCAGTACATTAACGGGAAAACGCGCCCAAGCCTACCGCGGGCTACGACCCGCGTGCAAGCGAAGCGCCCCACCGCCCTACCGTGCCAGTCGGAGCTCGGGCTCAGCCGGGCTGCTACCGAGCCGCGCAGCGGCACGCCGCGCGGCCTGCAGGTCCGGGTGCGCCCCGAGCCGCTCGAAGGCCTCGACCGCCGAGCGCGTCAGCCCCCGGGCGCGGCTCAGCTCCGCCGACCGCCTCGAACCGCCCAGCACGTGCGCCAGTTGGAGCGCGGTCAGCGCGGCCTCGTACGGCTGCTCGACTGCTCGACAGAGGCGCAGGGTGGCGCGGAGCAAGCGGGCGGCCGAATCGCGGTCGCCTCGCATCTCGGCGAGCGCAGCGGTTGCGCGTTGCCCGGCGACGCTCGGAGGCTGGCGGTCGAGTTGCCGGCCGAGCCGCAGCGCTTCTCGGGCGTTCTGGTCAGTCTGCTCCGGCTCGCCGAGCGCCGCCCAGCATTCTGCCGCGACGCCCGCGAAGCTGGCGCTGCACGGCAGGCAGCGCAGTCGCTCCGCCGCCTCGGCGCCTCGGCTGAGCGCCTCGCGCGCGCCAGCCAGGTCCTCCGCGCGCAGGCGGTTGAGCGCCAGCTCC
>JADZDV010000251.1 GCA_020850915.1 Chloroflexota bacterium
ACCGCCTGCAATGACGTCGGCGGCGCCAGGCTGATCGAGTTCATGGACGAGTGTGGGCTGGACAGCATCGATCCCCTCGGGGAGGCGATCATCGAGCGCTCGGAGGCGGCGATGCGACGGAAGATCGCCGAGCTGCCGGACGGCGAGTACGAGAACGAGCTGTGGAGCGACGGGTTCGAAGAGCCCGTCCTGATCAAGGCGAAGGTGATCGTCGACGGCGACACGCTCACCGTGGATCACGCCGGCAGCTCGCCACAGAGCCGCTACGGCATCAACGTGGTCCTGAACTACACGCACGCCTACACCAGCTTCGCCGTCAAGGCCGCCATTTCGCCGGAGGTGCCCCACAACGAGGGGAGCTTCCGACCGGTACGTGTGACGGCGCCGCCGGGCAGCATCCTCAACGCGCTGCACCCGGCTCCGGTGGGCGCGCGCCACCTCATCGGCCACTTCCTACCCGCGCTGATCTTTGGCGCGCTGGCCAGGGCGCTGCCCAATCGCATGATGGCCGACGGCGCGAACTCGATCTGGATCAGCATCTACCGCGGCCAGCGGCCGGACGGCGAGCCGTTCACGTTCACACTGTTCCAGTGCGGCGGCACGGGCGCACGCCCCACCAAGGATGGGATCGGCAACGTTGGCTACCCGAGCGGCGTGGCCGGCGTGCCGGCCGAGGTGCTCGAGAACCTGACGCCGCTCCTCATGACCAGGCGTGAAGTCTGGCCGGACTCCGGCGGGCCAGGCGGGTTTCGGGGCGGCTGTGGGCAGCTTACAACGGTCCGGCATCGCTTCGACCTGCCATTCTCGATCTCAGGCATGTTCGACCGCACCCGATTCGGCGCCGAGGGCATCGCCGGTGGCAGTCAGGGAGCACGAGGCCAGTTCCAGCTCTCCAACGGCGCGGTCGTGAACGCTAAGCAGCTCACGACGATCCCGGCCGGCGTGGCCGCGCAGATCAACCTGCCCGGCGGAGGCGGCTACTTCGACCCGTTCCAGCGCGACCCCGCTCGCGTCTTCCAGGACGTCGTGGAGGGCTATGTGACGCGAGAGGCGGCTGAGCGGGACTACGGCGTGAAGATCGTCTGCACAGCCGAGCCAGGTGAGCGGGTGGTCCTTCCAGAGCAGTACCGCATCGACGAGGCCGCCACGCAGGCGCTGCGGGACGGGCGCACACCTCACTAGCAGTTGCCAGCTCTCCCGGGGTATCCGCCGGTCTGAATCGTTCCCCGTCTGGAGCTTCGCTCGGGATGGTAATCGTGGCGACCAGTTTCATCGGTTCGGTAAAGTAGCCTCGGTATCCATTGGTCTCATGCTCGCCTCGCAGCATCGCGCCCCAACGTTCGCCCTGCCTGGAACGAGGCGGGCAGGTCCTGCTGTTTGGGAGACTCTCCGCTGGGAGCGGCCAGCCGTAGGCCTCGGCATCCTCGCCGCGGCGGCCCTGCACCTGTACTTCCTGCACATCTGGCTGGACTTCGTTGACGAGGGCTACTTCCTCGATCTTGCCGATCGAATGCTTCGCGGCGACATGCCGTACCGCGACTTCTTCACGCCCTACACACCCGGCGTGCTCTACCTGCACCTCTGGGCGATGGAGCTGCTGGGTCGCGAGGTCACGAGCCTTCGCTGGCCGCTCGTCGCGGCGAACCTCGCTCTGGGGCTGATCACCTACGTCCTCGGCCGCCGCGTCGCCTCACCGCCGTTCGCCGCGCTGCCGGTAGTGATGCTGTACGCCACCGGGACCATCCCGGTCATGTGGGAGCCCCACCCGGCGTGGTACGCGCTGCTGTTCGCGATGGTCACCGTATGGAGCGTCTGCCGGCTACGCGAGAGCGGGAAGCACCGCTGGCTGGTCGTCGCGGGCGTCAGCGCGGCGCTCGGCTTCGCCTGTAAGCAGAATTTCGGCCTTCTCATGCTGGCCGCCGTCGCGGGCTATCTCCTGTTGCTGCCAGACGAGCTGCCGCTGTCCGGCACGAGGCTGCCCTTGCCTCGCGTCCTTCGAGGCAACGCGGTGTTTCGCCTCGCTCAGTCGGTCTACGCAGTCGGCCTGCTCAGCGGCCTGTTCTGGCTCCTGAAGCAGTTCCTGCAAGCCGACGTCGTCGTCGTATTCTGGCTACCCGTGGCGGTCTGGCTCGCCATAGTGCTCCCTCATAGCTGGCGACTCCCACCCACGCCAGGAATCGTCGGCGTGACGATCGAGCGCTTGCTCCTGGTCAGCCTCGCCTTCGTCTTGACGACCGTCCCGTGGGTGCTCCTGCTCGCTCGCGCGCTCCAGCCGTTCCCTGTCCCGCTAGCCCAGTTCCTGGGCGACGTTGACGTCGCGAGCTTCTACTGGCCGCTGGCCCAGCCACGCCTCGGATTCTTCCTGTTCCTCACGGCCGCTGTCGCCGCTCCGTTCGCCATTCACCGCCTGGTCTCCAATCAGCCGCTCTCGCTCCGATTGACGGAGAGTGTCAGTTGTCTGATCATCGCACTTGCCGCGTGCGATCTCGCCCTCGCCGATCCAGTTCTGGCGGATCCCGACTTCTCAGTTGAGGCGATGACGCTCTACCACCTCTCGGTTCGCGCGGCTCAAGTCGTCCAGCTCTACCTGCCAGTCCTCGCGTTCTGGGGCGGGTTGACACTCGCCCTTCGTGAGGCCAGGGCCCGCCGTCTCCTCTGGTACCTCCTGGCAGGCTCGTTGATGCTGTTCAATCTGTACCCCAGGATGGACAGCCTCCACGTAACGATGTCCGCGCCGCTGCTCTGGGTTGTCGGCGCGGCCGTGCTCAACGCGGCCGCTCGCCGACTCCTCGGCCTCCGGCTCTCGTCCAGCGCCAGGATCGTGGCGACTGTACCGCTCTTCGCGGCGTTGCTCGTCCTGCCGGCCGGAGCTGCCTTGCCAAGCCTCGAGTGGCGAGGGCGTAGCCTGATCAGTACGATCGACGGCGTCCCGAAATATGAAGTGCCGGACTTCGTCCCGATGGGACTGCCGGGCGCGGACGTCCTGGTCCCCTGGAACACCCGTAACGCGGTGCAGCGAGTGGTCCACTTCATCCAGGCCAGCACGTCGCCTGGCGAGAAGATCTTCGTCTACCCGACCCTTCCAGCTTTCTACTTCCTGACGGAGCGGGCCAACGCCACGCGGTTCGGACATGCCTATCCGGGCGCTGCCACGCCGGCAGAGCTCCAGGAGATGAACGCGCAGCTCGACGCTTCAGTGCGCTACATCATCTGGGACAGCTTCTGGGTCCGCGAGTGGGGGAACTCAGACCTGAACAAGCCGCTCACAGACCATATCCGGGCCCAGTACCAGGACTGGGTCTATCTCGAACCGTTCTGGGTCCTCAAGCGAATCGACTAGGATGAGGTTGACCACACGCGTCCCCGGCTGATCCTGCCGCCGGCTGACGCCGATCGAACAATCAGGTATCATCGCCCCCGACACCGTCGCGCTCGGAGCGGCCCAGAAAGGTCGGCCGCGGTAGCTCGCCGGTACACATGGAGGAAGGTTGGCAAAGCTCACTGTCCAGGTTGTGACGGCCGAGCGAAGCATGCTCGAAGAGTCAGACGTTGACATGGTGGTAGCGCCAGCGAGCGAGGGAGAGGTCGGTATTCTGCCGCGGCACGCGGCGCTCCTGGCCACGCTCAACCCAGGCGAGCTGCGCATCAAGCGCGGTGGCGAAGAGACCCATATGGCGGTGTCCGGCGGGTTCTTGCAAGTCGCCAACGACCGTGTTCTGGTGCTGGCGGACACGGCGGAGCGAGCCGAGGAGATCGACGAGGCACGCGCTGAGCAGGCGCGCCAGCGAGCCCTGGAGTTGTTGCATACAGCCACCGTCACCCCGTCGCAGGTCGCCGCCGCGCGCATGGCGCTCCATCGCTCGCTCGCTCGCCTCGACGTCCAACGCAAGCGACGCCGGCGCTCCGCTTCGTGACCGTCACCGGCCCGCGTCCGGCAGCAAGATCGGGGACCCGCGGCCAACAGCGGCTCGTCATCGAGGGCGGCCACCCCCTGCGCGGCTCAGTGGAGATTGTCGGCGCCAAGAACGCCGCGCTGCCGATCATGGCAGCCTGTCTTCTCTCCAGCGAGTGGTGCGTCCTCTCGAGCGTCCCGGACATCGAGGACATCCACACCATGGCCAACGTCCTCCGCTCGCTCGGGGCGGAGGTCAATGTTCTCAGCCGGCACTCTGTCGCAATCCGAGCCGAGAAGCTCAGCAGTTGCCGAGCAGACCCGGATCTCGCGCAGCGGATGCGCGCCTCCTTCCTCGTCATGGGCCCGCTGCTCGCCCGGCTCGGCCGGGCCGAGGCGCCCCATCCAGGTGGGTGCGCCATCGGCGAGCGACCGGTCAACGTGGACGTCCGCGGTTTCGAAGCGATGGGTGCGCGCGTCCGGCAGGAGGGTGGCTTCTACCTGGCGGCCGCGGACTGCCTCCGTGGTCGTCGGATCTACCTGGACTATCCGAGCCACACTGGCACGGAGAATCTCTTGATGGCCGCCTGCCTCGCCGACGGCACGACCATTGTCAAGCACGCCTCGCTCGAACCAGAGGTCGCGGACCTCGCACGCTTCCTCACTGCCATGGGCGCCCGGATCGAAGGCATCGGAACGAGCTTTTTGAAGATCACTGGCGTCGAGCGGCTTCACGGCACGAACTACCGGATCATTCCGGACCGCCTCGCCGCTGGCACGTTCCTCATTGCTGGCGTGATCTCAAAGGGTGATGTGACGGTTCGCCAGGTGATCCCAGAGCATCTGGACGCCGTGAGCCACAAGCTCCAGGAGGTCGGTGCACACGTGGAGGAGGGAGAGAACTGGGTCCGCGCCCGTTACGACCAGCCACTCGAAGCCGTCGAGATCCAGGCGATCGCCTACCCGGGGTTCCCGACCGATCTCCAGGCGGCCTTCGCGGCCCTGCTCACCCAGGCCAGAGGCACCAGCCCCATCCACGAGCGCGTCTTCGAGAATCGCCTCGGCTACACGCGTGAGCTGCGGAGGATGGGCACGGAGCTCGAGGCTGGCGCCCGGACGGCGCGCATCTTCGGTCCGCGTCCCTTGCACGGCGCGCACGTGAAGGCGCTGGACATTCGCTGCGGCGCGGCGCTCGTCGTCGCGGCGCTGGCCGCCGACGGCACCACGACGATCGAGAATGTGTACCACCTCGATCGCGGCTACGAGGATCTTGAAGAGACCCTCGTTCGTCTCGGCGCGGTGGTCTCCCGCGAGTAGGCGTGGACGAACCGCCGCCCTATGTCGCTGTTTGGTAAGCACATTGGCATCGACCTTGGCACGGCCAATGTCCTGGTCTACGTCAAGGGACGCGGCATCGTCCTGAACGAGCCGTCTGTCGTCGCCTACGCGGCCGCCGACAACCGGGTCGTCGCCGTCGGCACCCAGGCCCGCCTCATGCTCGGCCGCACCCCAGGCCGGATTAGCGTCGTCCGCCCCATGCGCGACGGCGTCATTGCCGACTACATGATCACCGAGGCGATGCTCCGGTACTTCATCAAGCGGGTGAGCGGAAAGATCAACCTCTTCCGACCGGTGGTCATGATCTGCATTCCGGCTGGGGTCACGAACGTGGAGAGTCGCGCGGTCCTGGATGCCACCATCCAGGCTGGCGCCAAGGAGGCGCACCTGATCGCCGAGCCGCTGGCCGCTGCCATCGGCGCCGGCATCCCGATCCATACACCCAGTGGCAACATGGTGATCGACATCGGCGGCGGCACCACCGAGGCGGCAGTCATCTCTCTCAACGATATCGTCGTGAGCCGCTCTGTTCGAGTGGGCGGCAACAAGATCGATGAGCTCATCCAAACCTACGTGCGCCGCCGCCACAACCTGATCATCGGCGACCGCACCTCGGAGGAGATCAAGGTCCAGGTTGGTAGCGCCCTGCCGCTGGACTCCGAGCTCCGGATGGAGATCCGCGGACGCGACCAGATCGAAGGCCTCCCCAAGACTCGCCTCATTACGTCAAGCGAGGTCACCGACGCGATCAGCGATGCACTCACGGCCATCGTGATCAAGACGAAAGAGGTCCTGGAGCTGACGCCACCGGAGCTCGCCGCCGACGTCGTGGACCGCGGGATCATCATGACCGGCGGCGGCGCGCTGCTCCGCAATCTCGATCGCCTGATCTCCCGTGAGACCGGCATCGCCTGCTACGTTGCCGACGACCCGCTGTCCTGCGTCGCACTCGGTGCCGGACGAGCGCTCGAGCACTTCGAGATCTTCAAGGACAGCCTTACGCCCGTCTAGCGCTTCGTCCCCCAGTGGAGCGTCACCGAGCCGACCCCCAGCGGGCGCCAGTGCACGTCGTGCAGGCCCGCGGCCTCCATCATCCCGGCCAGCGCTGACGGGGCTGGAAAGGCCCGAACGGACTCTCCCAGGTAGGTGTAGGCGTCACGGTCTCCCCCAACGAGCTGGCCGATCAGGGGCACCACGCCGGCGAAGTAAAGCGGAAAGATGTGGCGGAGCGGACCCGAGCGCGGCCAGCTCAGCTCCAGACAGACGACGCGACCGCCCGGCTTGACGACCCGCGCCTGCTCGACAAGACCCCGCGGGCGATCCGGTAGGTTGCGCACCACAAAGGCGCTGGTCAGACAGTCGAATCGATCCGATCCAAACGGCAGCACTAGCCCATCCGCTACAGCCAGGCTGACCCGAGACCCTTCGTCGCGCGACCAGAGCCAGGCTTGCCCCCGGCGAAGCATGGGGGGCGACAGGTCGACGCCGATGACGCGCCCGTGCGACATCCGCCTAGCCAGTTCGGCGGCCAGGCGACAGGTGCCTGTTCCCAGGTCCAGCGCCAGCCCATCAACCGGCGGCCCGGCGGCTCGCACAGCGGCCCTGCGCCAGCCCGCGTCCATGCCGCCCGTCATGAGCGAGTTCATCAGGTCGTACCGCCGGGCGATGCGCCCGAACATCTCGCCGACCGTCATCGGCCGCGACTTCTGCTGGACGCGGTGTCCGCCTGCCGCGTCGTTGCCAGCCAGCGGTTCATCGAGCCATCACGGCCGCGAAGGTGAACAGGAAGAAGCCTACAGACAGGTAGCCGTTGACGTTGAAGAACGCCATGTTCAGCTTTGACAGGTCATGTGGGCGAACGAGCCGATGCTCGTAGAGCAGCAGGCCCGCGGCAAGCGCCACCCCCAGCCAGTAGACCGGACCCAGCCCCAGGAGCAGTCCGACCGGGAGCAGGCAGAGCACGGTCAGCAGGTGTGCCGCGCGCGCCGACCAGATGCCAGCCGGGACGCCGAAATCCGCCGGGACTGAGTGCAGCCCGTTCGCTCGGTCGAACGCGACGTCCTGGCACGCGTAGAGCAGGTCGAAGCCGCCGACCCAGAAGCTGACGGACGCCATCAGCCAGAGCGCGGCCGGCTCGATCGTGCCGCTCACGGCCACCCAGCCGCCCAGTGGCGCGCCACCATCGGTGACCCCCAGTACCAGGTGGCAGAGCGGCGTGAAGCGCTTGGTGTAGTGATAGCCGACCAGGAAGAGAACCGCGATCGGCAACAGGATTACCGGCAGTGGTCCAAGCTGCCAGGCGCTGAACGCCAGCACGCAGAACGAGAGCACCGCGATGCCAATCACCGCCTGGCGCGACAGTCGGCCGCTCGGGATCGGTCGCCCCGCGGTGCGTGGGTTGCGCGCGTCGATCTCGGCGTCGATCGCCCGGTTGAGCGACATCGCCATCGTCCGCGCCGCCGCCATGGCCACCGTAATCCAGAGCGCCTGCCACCAGGTCGGCAGCCCGCCCGCCGCCAGGATCATTCCAAGATAGGCGAACGGCAGCGCGAAGACGGTGTGCTCGAACTTGACGTTCTCCAGAACGACCGCGGCTCTAGAAGCCATACTCGCTCCAGCGCCGAGCGACAAGCGCCTTCACGTCCTCGCTCATCTGGATGTCCGGCGGCCACTCGCGCTCGTAGCCGTCAAGGGCGGTCTTGGTCGTGGCGTCGATGCCAAGCTTGCCGCCGACGAGCGGCCTTGGCGCGGCGTGGTCCAGGACGTCCACCGGACCGTCCACGACAACGAGATCTCGGCGAGCATCCACGTTGGCGGTCACGCGCCAGGCAACCTCGGACAGATCCTGGACGTTCACGGTGTCGTCCACCACGATGATGTTGCGCGCAAACATCATCTGGCCCATCCCCCAGAGCGCATACATGGTCTTCTGAGCCTGGCCCGGGTAGCGCTTGCGGATCGAGACGATCACGAGGTTGTGGAAGACACCCTCAGCCGGCATGTTCACGTCTACGATCTCTGGCGCGATCATCTGCATCAGCGGCAGGAAGAGCCGTTCGGTCGCCTTGCCCAACCAGTAGTCCTCCATGGGCGGCCGGCCGACGATCGTTGTCAGGTAGATCGCGTCCCGGCGATGGGTGATCCGGGTCACGTGGAACGTCGGGTAGTAGTCCGCCAGCGAGTAGTAGCCCGTGTGGTCACCGAACGGTCCCTCGACCCGCTGATCGTCCAGGTCCACGTACCCTTCGAGGACGATCTCGGCCTGTGCCGGCACCTCCAGGTCTACCGTCTTGCACTTCACCAGCTCAACTCCCTGGCCGCGCAGGAAGCCCGCGAACACGAACTCGTCGATGGCCGGCGGCAGCGGTGCGGACGCGGCGTAGACGGTCGTGGGGTCGGCGCCAATCGCCACAGCTGCTTCCAGTCGACCGCGCCCCTTCTTCTGGGCGTGTTCGGCGCCTCCCTTGTGCCGTTGCCAGTGCATTCCGCACTCGCGGTCGCTGTAGACCTGCATCCGGTACATCCCGACATTTCGGCGACCGGTGACGGGGTCGCGCGTGATGACCATCGGCAGCGTGATGTAGCGGCCACCGTCGTCCGGCCAGCACTTCAGGATCGGGAGCCGCGAGAGCGCCGGCTCCGCCTCCACCTCCTGGCAGGGGCCGCGATCCACCACCTTCGGCGCGGCAGCCGCCACCTCGCGCAAGTCGCTCAGCGCGCGCAGTTTGCCGAGCATGCCGCTGGGCGGGGACAACTGAATGAGGCGCCGGACCCGGTCCGCGGCCTGGTCGACTCGATCGACGCCGAGCGCCCAGGCCATGCGCTCATCCGAGGCGTAAGCATTGATGAGGACCGGCATTCGCGAGCCGCGCACGTTCTCGAAGAGCAGAGCCGGCCCGTTGCCGCTCTTGACCACGCGATCCGCGATCTCGGTGACCTCGAGCTCCGCGGAGACGTCAGCGGTAATCCGTTTGAGCCGTCCACGTTCCTCGAGCAGCTTCAGAAAAGCGCGAAGATCCCTGAACCCCATGACCCTCGGCGACAACCTCTCACTCTCGGGTTGTGCCGACATGCTATCAGGCGTCGGCGACCTGCACAGTCGCGTGAGCGACATCCAGCCCCGGACACACCATCGT
>JADZDV010000252.1 GCA_020850915.1 Chloroflexota bacterium
CGGGCTGGCGATGTCCACGAAGTACACGATGGCCAGCTTCATCCTGCCGTTGCTCGCGGCGCACGTTGTGGCTTCGTGCAGGGTGAGACGCGGCGGGGCCCGGGGGACAGTGCTGATCTCCCCCCTCCTGCTCGCCGGCGTTGTCGCCCTCGCCGCGTTCCTGGTCGGCACGCCGTTCGCGGCCCTGGATGGGGGCCGCTTCATTCGGGATATAGTGGCGACATCGCGCACCGGCGTCGGCGGTCGCTGGCTCGGCCAGCCGACCGGTCCTGTTCCGCTGCTGTACGTAGCGACTCTGCTCCAGGGGCTGGGCCTTGCGCCGCTGCTGGCGGCGGTCGTGGGGGCCGTGGTGTCCTGGCGCAGCCGGCGCGCGGCGTGCGTCGTGGTGGCGATCCTGCCGCTCTGCTACCTGGGGTTCATGGCGACCAGGAGCGCGGCGTTTCCTCGCTTCGCCTTACCGACGCTGCCGTTTCTCTGCCTCTTCGCCGGTCTTGGCCTGGTCTGGCTTATGGCGCGGCTTTCGCTGTCGAAACTGAGGCTCGGTCAGGGCGTGCTCGTCGCGCTGACGCTGGCCCAATCGCTGGCCAACGACGCGCTCCAGGCGCGGCTGCTGCTCCAGCGGGACACGCGCATTCTGGCGAACCAGTGGGTGCAGGCGAACCTGCCGCCCGGCAGCCACGTCATGATCGAGCATTACTCCCTCTGGGATCTTTCGAGCAGAGGTCGTACGTTCACGCCGAACACGGCGCGGCTCCGTGTCGAGCAGTTCCGGCTGACCCTCGAGGGCGAGGCGGCACGCGGGTATCTACCGCCAGACGCCGACTACGTGGTGACCAGCAGCCTCGTGTTCGATCGCTACTTCGTAGGATCGCCGCGACCGCGGTGGGCGGAAACGGCGAGCCGCTACGCCGAGCTGCACCGCAAGCTGGACGACGCTGGCGACGTCGTAGCGCGCTTCTCCCCCGGCTGGGGCGGTCGTGAGCTACCGTATCGGCTGGAGGACGCGGCCACGCCGTTCTGGTCGCTCGACGAGTACGAGCGGCCGGGGCCAACGCTGCGTGTCTACCGCCTGGCGCGAGGAGAGCCGAGCGCCTGAGACGCTCGGCATATCACTTGACTTCCACTATCCAGCGCCTTATGCTCCCGGTTACGTCGACTGCATACAATCGACCGGCGGGCTCGCTGAGGAGTCGTCATGGCCGCAATGGGCCGGCTGAACTTACGAGGGCATCCCTCCCTGCAGGAGCGGGTCTACCGCCAGCTTCGTGAAGCCATCATCTCCGGCGATTTTGTGCCGGGCGAGCGGCTGGTGGAGACGACGCTGGCCGCGCGGATGGGCGTATCGCGGAGCCCGGTGCGGGAGGCGATCCGGCGGCTGGAGCAGGAGGGGCTGATCACATTCACGCCGCGGCGTGGCGTGGCTGTGGACAGCCCGACCGTGGCTGACGTCGAGGACGTCTACAGCGTCCGTGCGGTGCTGGAGGTGCTGGCGGCTCGTCTCGCCGCGCGGCGCCGAACGCCGAAGCACGTTGACGCGCTGCACCGTGCCGCGGCGCGGATGGAGCACGCGATCTCACTGGGCGACACGCCGGCGGTCGTTCGCGCGGACGACGACTTCCACCGGACCATCGTCGAGGCCAGCGGCAACGCCAGGCTGAAGGAGATCCTGACCAGGCTGCTGGACGTCATCCGGCGCGCGCGGCTGGCCGCTCACAGCAGGCCCGGCTGGTCGGAGATGGCGCTCGAGATGCATGAAGGGATCCTCGACGCTATCGAGCAGCAAGACGAGGCGCGGGCCGTCGACAGGATGCAGTACCATGCCGACCGGGCCAGACAGTTCATCGTTGGCACGCTGGCCAACAACAACGGGGAGGGCGCCGGGGGACAGGGACCTGAGTGTTCTACGCGCAACGCGGGCGAGGATGTGGCAGCGGACGGGCGGCTTTCGAGCCATGCGAGCTGAGCGCGACGGGCTGCGCGGCGGCCAGCGCAACCCTGTGGCACCGGGCAGCGTGGGATTCCGGTATCCTGCTCTCCCAGCGTGTAGAGCGGGCGGTTGAGGCAACGAGAACACACCACGGGAGTGCAGGTCGGCTGATGGATCGGGTCGCGGTCGGACACGACGGTTGGAGAGATCTTCTCGGGGCGGGCGTGGCCGCCCTGGAGCATCCTGGGACCGGGACCACGTCCCGGCGAGTGTAAGGAGTCGAGCGGTGGCAGTTGCGACGGCCAAGATCAGCATCGAGGGACTGCGTCACGAGTACGTCGATCCGTACGGCGGTGACGTCGTGCTGGCGATCAACGGACTCAATCTCGATGTCCGCTCGGGTGAGTTGATGACCGTAGTGGGGCCCTCCGGTTGCGGCAAGAGCACGATGCTCAACATCATCGCGGGCTTGATCAAACCAACCGGCGGGCGGATCTCGGTCAACGGGAAAGAGGTCGCCGGTCCGGGGCGTGACCGAGGGATGGTGTTCCAGGAGTTCGCGATCCTCCCATGGCGCACCGTGGAGAACAACATCGGGCATCCGCTGGAGATCCAGGGCATCCCCCGCAAGGAGCGGATGGACCGGGTGGCGCGGTTCGTGGAGCTGGTCACCCTCTCCGGATTCGAGAAGAAGTTCCCGCACGAGCTGTCTGGCGGCATGCGCCAGCGCGTGGCGGTGGCGCGGACCCTCGCCCAGGATCCCGAGGTCATGCTGATGGACGAGCCATTCGCGGCGGTGGACGCCCAGACGCGTATCACCCTCCAGGAAGAGCTGCTCCAGGTGGCCGAGAAGACGCACAAGACGATTCTCTTCGTCACCCACAGCGTGGATGAGGCCGTCTTCCTCGGCGACCGCGTGGCGATCATCGCCCGCCGTCCCGGCCGTGTGAAGGAGATCGTCGACGTCCACATCCCGCTTGGGGAGCGGGACCACGCCACCGCCAGCCACAATCCGGAGTACACGGCCAGGCGTGACTACGTGCTGACATCCGTTCGAGAAGAGGTCAGCCGGGGAGAGCGAGAATGAGTGTATCCGGTCAGGCTGCCGCCTCCAGCGGCTCGAGCACCACCCGTCGGTGGCTGGAGTTCCAGGCCGCCCTGTATCGCGTTCCGCTCTTGATGCGGTTTGTGAAGTTCTACGGGGCATTCATCCTGGTGATTGCCATCTGGCTGATCGCGGCACAGCTCCTCAACCCCGTGTACGTGCCGTCGCCGACCGGCACCGTGGCCGCGTTTGGCGAGCTGATGTTCAAGGGCATTCTCCCCGCGTACGTCGTCGATAGCATTCGCCACCTGGTGCAGGCGGCCATCGTGGGCATGGCGATCGCCATTCCGCTCGGGCTGGGTATTGGCCTCAACCGCTACATCGCGAGCTTCTTCTACCCGCTGCTGAACTTCTTTCAGGCGCTGTCCGGCATTGCCTGGCTGCCGATGTTCATCATCTGGTTCGGCTTCAGCGAGAAGACGATCACCGTAGCGATCAACTACACCGTGGTCTTCCCGGTGGCGTTCAACACGCTGGTTGGCGTCCGCACCGTGCCGAAGATCTACTCCAATGCGTTGCGGACGATGGGCGCGAGCAACTGGCGGATCATTAGAGATGTGATCGTGCCCGGCGCCTTCCCAAACATCGTGACTGGTATGCGGCTCGGCATCGCCTACGGCTGGCGCGCTATGATCGCGGCGGAGATGGTCGTGGGCGCCAACGGACTGGGGTTCATGATCTTTGACGCGCAGTCCTTCGGCCTGACCGCCCGCATCGTGCTGGGCATGATCATCATTGGAGCGCTCTGGCTCATCGTGGACCAGCTCGTGCTGCGTCCCCTGGAGCGTGCGACGATCCAACGCTGGGGTCTGGTGAGGAGCTGACGATGGCGACGACGACGACAACTCCGACGACCGCTGCCCCCACCACGACGCTGAAGGCGCCGCCAAAGATCTTCCGGACGCCCCAGGCGCGCAGGGTTGGGAGCATTCTGGCCTGGCTGTTCCCGTTCGCCTGTCTGCTGACCGCCTGGTACTTCCTGGCGGCCTCCGGGACGTACCCGCGCAACTTCCTGCCCTCGCCCCTGGCGGTCTGGGAAGCGCTGCGCGACAACGCGGCGGACGGGACCCTCTGGAAGCACATCTCCGCGAGTCTGAGCCGCCTGAGCCTCGGGATCGTCGTCAGCTTGCTCATGGGCGTGAGCGTCGGCATGATCATGGGCCTCAACCGAGGCGTGGCCGAGTTCTTCGAGCCGCTGACCAGCTTCATGAACGCGCTGTCGGGCATCGCCTGGGTGCCGCTGGCGATCGTCTGGTTTGGCCTTGGCCAGGGCGCTGTGACGTTCATCCTCTGGAACAGCATCTTCTTCCTGGTCATGTTCAACACCTTGCTGGGCGTGAAGGCCGTGCCGCGGGTGTTCATGAACGCGTGCTTGACTATGGGTGGCAGCAAGTGGCGCGTGGTGCGTGACGTGATGCTGCCCGGCGCCATGCCGAACATCATCCTCGGCATTCGGATGGGCATTGGCTTCGGCTGGCGCGCCCTGATCGCCGCGGAGATGATCGGCGCCACCTCTGGCCTGGGCTTCATGATCTTCGACGCCAGCTACTTCCATCGCTCCGATGTCATCCTCAGCGGCATCATGGTGATCGGCGTGATCTGGCTGGCCACGGACCGCCTCATTCTGAGCCCACTCGAGCGCCGGACGATCGAGCGCTGGGGCCTGATCAACAAGCCGGCCTAGGAGTAATCGTCGATGGCGACAGCGGTGGAAGCTTCCAGCATCACCTACGGGAGGCGCACCTCGCGCCTCCAGCGGCTCTTCAGCAATCGCTCGTTGATGCTCGTCCTGGTCTTCCTGCTGATCACGGTTGGCTGGGAGGCCTACGGGCGGATCTCGTCGCAGTTGCGGATGTCGCCAGCCGTCCAGGAAGCGCTTCAGACCGGGCAGCCGGTCGACGTCGTGCTGTATCTGCCGTTCGCGCCGGAGCAGTTCCACGTCAAGCTGCTGCAAAAGTACGGCACGGTCAGCGGCGTGAGCGCCAACGCCGTGACCGTCCGGAGAGTGAAACCGGACGATCTGAAGGATCTCGCCAAGAGCTACTGGATCAGCAGTATCAAGCTCGAAAGCGAGCCCCAATAGCGCCAGACCCACCTCGTCACGACTCACAGTCCAGGGATTGGCAGCCGGCCCGGCGCACCGCCACGTGCGGTCCGCCGGGCCTTGGTATGATGCGGGGAAACACCACGGGCGAACGCTGCGATCCGCGGGTTCGCACAGCAAAGGTGGACGGAACGACGTGAACATCGATCTTCATTGCCACATCCTCACCGAAGAGATGCTCCGCCTCATGCAGGGGGTCAGCAAGCGCCATGCGCCGTACGTCGAGCAGACGAGTGATACGTACTCGCCCGTCGTCACGGAGAACGTGAACTCCCTCATCCTGCACATCCCCAGCAATGGCGGCCGGGCGCTGACGCCGATCGGCGGCTTCGACCTCGCCGTGCGCCTGGAGGACATGGACCGGATGCGGGTGCAGGTCCAGGCGGTGGCCCAGATCCCACAGACGTTTCTCTACGACATCCCGCTGGAAGTCAACGCCCAGTTTGCCAGGATCATCAACGAGGGACTGGCGAAGATCAAGCGGGAGTACCCGGGCCGCTTCGCGCCGCTCGCGGCGGTCCCGCTCCAGGATGGCCAGGCCGCGGCGGACGAGCTGGAACGCGCCGTCAAGGTGCTCGGTCTTAGTGGCGTGGGCACCGGCACGTCCCTCTACAGCGGCGGCAACCTCGACGCGGAGCATCTGGAGCCGTTCTACGCCAAGCTGAACGAGCTGCGGGTACCCTGGTTCATCCATCCAGACCGGCCCCCCGCTGCTCACGAGACGGAGAGGTACTACCTGGGTAACTTCATCGGGAACCCGCTGGGTACTACCATCGCGGTCTGCTCGCTGATCTTCGGCGGCGTGCTGGAGCGCTACCCGAACATCAAGGTCTGGACGCCTCACGCGGGCGGCTACGTGCCGTTCCAGTTCGGCCGGTATGACCACGGTTTCCAGTGGCGCCAGGAGCCGAAGGCGGTCATCAAGAAGCAGCCAAGCAGCTACTTGCCCCAGATCCTGTTCGACATCATCGCCCACAGCAAGCCAGCCCTGAACTACCTCGTCCAGACGTTTGGTCCCGAGCAGGTGTTCCTCGGCACGGACTACCCGTACGACATGGGCATCGGCGACCCGGTGGGGCTGATCGACAGCATCGAGACGACAGACGAGGCCGGCAAGGTGCTTATCAAGGGCGGCAACGCCCAGAAAGCATTGGGACTGTAGGGTGGGCTCTGCCCACCACATCCGCGCTGACGGCAATCCGGGAATGGTGGGCGGAGCCCACCCTACGATTGGTCGTCATGAGGGACGCGGTGGGCGGTAGGCACCCGAGAAGACGGAGAGCGAGGCAGGCATGACAACCATGCGCGCGTTGATTCTGGACGAGCCCAACGCGCCGCTGCGGGTCGCGGAGGTGCCGCGACCCGAGCCCGGTCCGGGCGACGTCCTGGTGAAGGTCGAGGCCTGCGGAGTGGGCCTGACCGTGGTCAACATCTGCTCCGGCAAGCTCCAGGGCCCGAACGGCGTGGCGCGGAACCGGATTCCCGGCCACGAGGTTGCCGGCGTGGTGGCGGAGACGGGCGCTGGCGTGACGCGCTTCAAGGCGGGCGACCGGGTGCTGGCGTATTTCTACGTGACCTGCGGCTACTGCCGCTACTGCCGGCGCGGCAAGGAGCCGCTGTGCGAGAACTTTGGCGGCTACGTTGGCAACGACGTCAACGGCGGCTACGCGGAGTACGTGAGCCTGCCGGAGGGCAACTGGTTCAGCCTGCCGGAGAGCCTGGACTTCGTGGCGGCGACGACCATCCCGGATGCCATCGGCACACCCGTCCACGTGTGCGGCTCGCGGGCTAACCTGCGACCTGGCGATCGCGCCCTGATCGTCGGGGCGGCTGGCGGCGTTGGCGTGCACATGGTGCAGGTGGCGCGGCTCCACGGCGCCGAGGTCATCGCGGTGGACCTGGACGATGCCAAGCTGGAGCGGGTCAAGCAGTACGGCGCGGACCATGTGGTCAACTTCGAAGGACTCGGCGCGGAGGCGGCGCGAGAGCAGGTCATGGCCATCACCGGTGGCTACGGGCCGGATGCTGTGATTGATACGGTCGGCTCCCGAGAGACCCTGCGCTGGGGGTTCGACGTCCTGGGCAAGGCCGGCGTGCTGGTCAGCATCGCCACCCATCCGGGTGTCGAGCTGAGTGTGGCGCCGGGCACGCTGGTGTTCAAAGAGGTCAGTGTCATCGGCTCGCGCTACCACTCCAAGGCGGAGTACGAGCGCGCCATCGAGCTGGTGCGGGCTGGGCGCATCACGCCGGTCATTTCCGAGATTGGACCACTGGAGGCGGTGGAAGAGATGCACAGGAAACTGCGCGCCGCGACGTTCTTCGGTCGCGGCGCCGTCGTACCGTCGGCACGGGCGGCCCGGTCGGAGCCGGCCTCATGAGCTTCCCAGGCTTCGACCTGAGCGGCAAGATCGCGCTCGTGACCGGCGCGGGCCGCGGCATCGGCCGCGACTGCGCGCTCGGGCTGGCCCGGGCCGGCGCGGACCTCGCCGTCACGAGCCGGACCGTGAGCGAGCTGGAGTCGCTGGCCGAGGAAGCGCGCAAGCTGGGCGTTCGCGCGGAGGTCTTTCCGGCCGATATTCGCTCCGTGGCGAACATCCGCGCCATGGTGGCCAGCGTCGAGGAGCGCTACGGAAGAATCGACATCCTCTTGAACAACGCCGGCCACAACGTCAGCCAGGCCGTCCTGGACGTCACCGAGGAGGCCTGGGAGCAGATGGTGGACGTCAACCTGAAGGGCGCCTACTTCATGGCCCAGGCCGTGGCCAGGGGGATGGTCGAGCGCCGGTCGGGTAGGATTATCTCCACCGGCTCGACGTTTTCTGTCGTCGGCATGCCCACGCGAAGTGTGTACTGCGCGACCAAGGGCGGCGTGCTGCAATTCAC
>JADZDV010000609.1 GCA_020850915.1 Chloroflexota bacterium
GAAATTCGCCTACACTGCATTGTCGCGTGCCCCACTCGATCGGAGCTATGCGCGGATTGTGCGACACCCCCAGATCCACAAAGGGCACATTTCACTCCAACTCTGCACACCGGAAGGCATGCGGACCATCATCGTCTCGAAGCGCGACGGGGCGCTTTTCACCCGGGCGCGCAAGGCCGAATGGGGGGATATTTTCCCAATTCCGGATTAGGCCGGGCGCTGGAAAGGGTAAGACGGGCGAGTATCGCTTCCAGAAGCACGGGCGTTCTGGCACAAGACATGCAGCAAGGCAGACGGACGCTCGTTATGCCGACCGCCACGAAGTCTTTCGGGCCCGGCGTGAGAACCGGCGAGGTCCACGGAGGAGGCTAAGTGCGCCTGAGATTCCTGATCGCATTCTTGCTTGCCGCTGGGTTTGTCAATCTTATGCCCGCATCCACCGCGCGAGCCCAGAATTGCCAATTCGTCCTGGGGTTCGCGACGATGGATAGCCTGATTCCTCAGCAGGTTGGGCAATGCTTGGAGAACGAACACCATAACCCGATCAACGGCGATGCCCTGCAAATGACGACCGGTGGCCTCTTGGTCTGGCGGAAGTTCGATAACTGGACCGCCTTTACTGATGGCTTCCGCACCTGGATCAATGGGCCCTTTGGGCTGCAAATGCGACTGAATTCACAACGCTTCTCTTGGGAGTTCAATCCGGATAACCTGGCCATCACCCCGCCGCCGATGGCGGGTGACCGTTGTCACACCGGCGGACTTTCGGTATCGGCCGGCGAGGTTGATGCCGGCGCCGGTAACTTCCACCAAACGTTCCGTTTGACCAACCGCCTTTCGGTACCCTGTACCTTCTTTGGCTACGTCGGTGCGCAGATGCTGGATGCCGGCGGCAACGCGCTGCCGACCAACGTCGTGCGCAACGGCTCCCAGGTGACGCAGGCCACGCCCACCCTGGTGACGGTTCCCCCGGGCGGCTCCGCGGTCTTCGACATGCACTGGGAGGACGTCATTGTCGGAAACGAGACGAGTTGCGCCACGTCGAGCGCCCTGAAGATCACCCCGCCCGATGAGTTCGACTCCCTGCTGGTCTCCCCATTCCAGGCGATGGCCTGTAACCACGGCGAGCTTGACGTCAGCGCGATCCGAGCGGGCTAGTTTACCGAAAATGCCGGGGCCAGGAGATCGTAAGCCGACCCCTGGCGTCTCCTTCTGCTATCATGGTCCGATGAGCGCTCACCCCATCACCATCCGA
>JADZDV010000253.1 GCA_020850915.1 Chloroflexota bacterium
CGTACGAGGCTGGTCCGGCTCCGTCCGCCGGTCTTCTACTGCGTGATCCTTCGCTGACGCTCTGGATGACAGGGAGGAGCTCTCAGGATGACAGGTTGCTCGCTTGACACCATTTCGACGCGAGTGACACAATCGGCCCGTCTCGTCTGACGATTGACGCCGAATCCCGCGCGATCTCGCATGGGCTCGCCGCCTGGAGCCGACTCCGTTTGACTGCGTTCTGGCCTGCACGGCGCTCCGGCCGGCTGCCAGCCCCGCTTGCTCTGTTCGGCGACCGCTGAGATGCGGGTGCTGCTGCTGAATTATGAGTTTCCGCCTCTTGGAGGCGGTGGTTCTACGTCGACGGCGTATCTGGTCCGCGCCCTGGCACGCCTCGGTCACGAGATCGACGTGGTGACGATGGGATTCCGCGGCCTGCGGCTGCGTGAGCAGATTGACGGGGTGGCGATCCATCGGGTGCCCTGCCTCCGCTCGCGACGCGACATCTGCCATACCCGCGAGATGGCGTCCTATCTGCCGAGTGCCCTCATCGCGGCGCTCCGGCTCTCGAGCCGGCGCTCGTTCGACGTGAACAGCACGTTCTTCATCTTTCCGACCGGCCCGCTTGGCTATCTCCTGTCATACGTACCGGGGCCTCCCTACGTGCTCTCCGCCCGCGGATCGGACGTGCCAGGCCACAACCCTGCTCGATTTCGGCTCGACCACCGCGTCCTACGGCCGGTCTGGAAGCAGATCGTTCGTCGCGCTGGCGCCGTCGTGGCTGTGTCGAACGATCTTCGTCACCAGATCCGAAGGCTCGTGCCCGACGTGCAGGTCGATGTTATTCCGAACGGCTTCAGTCCGGTGGGCGAATCGGCCACCACGCCACTCCCGGCCGTGGACCCGAGCGAGCGTGCCCGCCGAATCCTGGTCGTCTCGCGCCTGTACGAGTTCAAGGGCGTGCAATACCTTTTCGAGGCGCTCACGAAGCACCGCCTGGAGTTCACGGTGGACGTGGTCGGCGACGGCCTCTACCGCGCCGAGCTGGAGCGCCTGGCCGCGCCACTGGGCGACCGCGTGAGATTCTGGGGGTGGCTTGATCGCAACGGTGCTGAGCTGCGGGACCTGTACGCGCGTGACGGGATCTTTGTCTTCCCGTCGGAACGGGAAGGCGCGCCGAATGGACTGCTCGAAGCGATGGGCGCTGGCCTGGCGGTCGTCGCGGCGAACTCGGCCGGCTCGCCGGAGGTAGTCGGCAACGCCGGCGTGCTCGTGCAGCCACGCGATTCGGACGCCATCGCTCGAGCGCTTTCTGAGTTTGATGGCTGCCCCCAGCGAGTGGAGGCGCTTGGACGCCTCGCGAGAGCGCGTGTTGAAACAGAGTACAACTGGGACCGCTTGGCCGAACGATATGCCACGGTGTACCGTCGGGTGATGATCGGCAAGCGCGTGTCCGTTTCAGGTGAGGGGCTGTGACCGGGAGTACCCTCGACGTGGCCGAAACCGTCTCAGCGGCCCATCCCTCCGCCCGACCCGCTCGCCGGGTCAAGCCGAGCACGCTGCTCAGAATCGTCGTGACAGTCGTCGTCTCAGCATTGCTCGTCCGAGGCATGGACTTCAGCGAGGTAGGACGGGTCCTTCGCAACGCGAACTGGTCGTTCGTCGTCCTGGCGTTCGGCTCGGCCATCGTCGCTATGGTCGTCAACGTCTGGCGCTGGCAGCTCATGCTGAAAGGGCAGAGGTCCCACGTCCGCCTGTTGAGCCTGGTACGCCTGTATATGATCGGCATGTTCTTCAACAACGTACTCCCCGGCCGGTTCGGCGGGGATGTTGTCCGCGCCTACGGCGCGTCGCTGACCGGCATCGGCAAGACTGAATCCGCCGCGGCGGTCCTCGTCGATCGCCTGGTGGGCGCCATCTCCGTGCTCGCTCTGGGCGCGGTTGCCACGCTGTTCGAAGGCTCGAAGCTGCCGGCCACGGTCAGGAACACTACAATCGCCGGTTGCGCGCTTGGCGTCCTCGTGCTCGGCCTGATGGTCTATCGCAATGACAACCTGGCGGCGTTTCGCCTGAGAGTCTTCGAACTGTTGGAGATCTCGGTCTTCGGTCTCCGACCCCGCGCGCTGGTGGAGCGCGTGATGAACGCCTTGCGCTCGTACAGTCGCCGTCCCGGGCTCATTGGCCGTGGATTCCTCGTCTCCGTGGTTGCAAACGGCCTCTCCATTGTGAATCTGTACCTCTACGCCCGTGCCGTTCGGGCCGATGTCAACCTGGGCGACGTCGCGATGTTTGCTCCCTTCATCCTGGCGATCGGCATCCTACCGATTTCGCTCAACGGCCTGGGGACGCAGGAGGCGATCGTGGTGTGGCTGTTCAGCCTGGTCGGCGTGCCGGGAGAGCTCGGTCTGGCGGTCGCCATCCTCCGCCGCGTCGTTCAGTTCCTCCTGAGCCTGGTCGGCGGACCGCTGTACGCCACGCGGCGCTTCTCCTGATCCGTCGCGAGCTGATCCACTTGCTGCGCGGGTGCAATCGGTTGACAATCCTCACATCGAAGTCCTGGGCTCTGGGTGCACCTGGTACGGACGGTTGCCAGCGGGCCATGGCTGCGTGGCGGCTGGTCGGCTCCTGTCTCCGTTGACCCGGCGGGCAACACTTCAGAAGCTGACAGGGCCTTTCGCCTCAGCCCGGACAACAGGGTGGGATCCTAGCGCACGCGCAGCGTGGCTATATCAGCGGCATCCCCAGAGGCCCCGGAGCTCGCAAGCAGCGACTCTCTGGCCTTCGAGTCGTACAGCCCTACCCTGACGCGGTACTGGCCCGGTGGCGTCCGGGGCGGGATCGGCAGGTTTACCGTCCTGACGACCCAGCGGCCAGGCTGCCAATCTGACGTCCCGACGCCGCCGCCGCCCAGGGTGCGTTCGATCTGCGCCACCGTCTTGCCGTCGGCTGCTTCCAGCATGACCAGCACGTGGTAGTCGACCGGCAGGGTAGAGAGCGCTTCCCATTCCGTTCCGACCGCGACCGCTCCGCCGCTCCTCACATCGCCGCTGTCGATACCTGCCGCAGTCAACCGCATTCTGCGTGCGAAGTCGACCGTCGTCAGCTCCAGTCTGCCGCGGGCTAGCGTTCGCGCATCCGACGTCGCGGCGCCAGCCCGGACCAGCACCGCGCGGTCCTTCCGGTTGCCACGCTCGTACAGCTTGACAGCCTGGAACTGCTCGTCGGTCCAATCGCCGAACTTCTTCAGGTCGCGCAGGCCGTCGCTCCAGAGCAGCATCGCTCTGACGTCGTACCGCTCCGCCGCGTCGACAACATCGCTGCCGGTCAGAGTGCCTGACCGAATGCGGAAGCTGGTCGGATCGGCCAGCATTGGCGGCATCATTCGCCGCGCCAGGAACGCGACGTACGGCTCGTCCACGATGACGAACTCGTCGGGTCCCGCCAGCGCCGCTAGCAGCGCCACGTCGTCAGCGTAGACGTCGTTACGCGCATTCGCCGCGGTCGCAACGAGCTGGCGATCTCGCCCCAGGACGGCCGGCGCGCCGACCAGGTAGCTCGCGGCAAGCGTCGCTCCCATGGCCAGGCCGACGGCTCGGCCGCCGCGAGCAGGGGCGCCGACCGCGCGGACCCCCAGCGCTGCCGCTGTTCCCACCAGTAACCCCAGCGGTGGGATCAGCAGGACGGCGTGCTTCTCCATCAGGGGCGAGTACATGAGCAGCAGCAACGCCGTCACTCCGGCCCAGCTCAATGCTGGAAGGGTGAGTCGCCAGCGCCAGACGCACGCTAACAGCGAGACCACGACCAGCATTGGGCCGCCAACGCCCTCCCAGCGAAGCTCGTCTGCCAGCACCGCCATGTTGCCAATCAGACTCCATCCCTCTGCTTCCCGCGATCCCACCCGGTACTTGATGACCTGGTCGTACAGTTCTCCGGGTCCCACGATCAGGATGACCGCCGCCGCCAGAAGCAGGCTGACCGCGACGGCCAGCGCCAGATCGAACCGCCGCTTCAGCATGCGAGACAGACAGGCCACACCAATCGGCGCCACTGCCGCCGCGACGATCGGCTTGACCAGCAGAGCGGTCGTCATGAGCAGGCAGGCGGCGACGAGTGCAGAC
>JADZDV010000254.1 GCA_020850915.1 Chloroflexota bacterium
GTACCCGGCGATCGTCACCTACGGGCCCTACGCCAAAGGCCTGTCGTTCCAGGAGGGCTATCGGCCCCAGTGGGACAAGATGGTGGCGGACCGGCCCGACGTGGCGGCCCATTCGAGCAACAAGTACCAGAACTGGGAAGTGGTCGATCCGGAGAAATGGGTGCCCTACGGGTATGCCGTGGTCCGGGTGGACTCTCGCGGGACGGGCTGGTCGCCGGGTCGGGTCGACTGCGTCTCGAGCCGTGAGGCGAAGGACTTCTACGACTGCATCGAGTGGGCGGCGGTCCAGCCGTGGTGCAACGGCAAGATCGGCCTGGACGGTATCTCCTACTACGCCATCAACCAGTGGCACGTCGCGGGGCTCCAGCCACCCCATCTGACGGCGATCGTCCCATGGGAAGGCTCGGCAGACTACTACCGGGACATGTCGCATCACGGCGGCATCCTGTGTGAGTTCCTCGGCAACTGGTACCCAATCCAGGTCGAGACGGTGCAGTACGGCGTGGGGGAGCGGGCGCGGAGGAACCCGAACACCGGCGAGTCCGTCGCCGGCCCGATCACCCTCTCGCCGGAGGAGCTGGCGCCAAACCGGATCGACATGAAGCAGGATGTGAAGTCACGACCGCTGGACGGCCCCTACTATCGCGAGCGGTCAGCCGACTTCTCGAAGATCAAGGTGCCGCTGCTCTCGGCGGCGAACTGGGGCGGCCAGGGACTCCACCCGCGGGGCAACTTCGAGGCGTTCACCCAGTCAGCCTCCGAGCAGAAGTGGCTCGAAGTCCACGGCCTGGAGCACTGGACCCACTTCTACACAGACTACGGTCGCGAGCTACAGAAGCGGTTTTTCGACTACTTCCTGAAGGGCGAGGACAACGGCTGGGACAAGCAGCCGGCGGTCCAGCTCAACGTGCGCCACGTGGACCGCTTGGTCATCCGCCACGAGAGCGAGTGGCCGCTGGCGCGCACTCAGTGGACGACGTACTACCTGAACACCGACGAGATGTCGCTGACCGAGCAGCCGGCTGGGGAGAGCAGCGTCGACTACGACGGTCTTGGCGATGGGGTGACCTTCTGGCTGCCGACGATCGAGCAGGAGACGGAGATCACCGGTCCGATGGTGGCGAAGCTGTTCGTCAGCTCGTCGACGCATGACGCGGATCTCTTCCTGGTGCTGCGGGTGTTCGCCCCGCAAGGCAACGAAGTGGTCTTCCCGGGGGCGCTCGATCCGAACACGCCGATCGCCCAGGGCTGGCTGCGCGCCTCGCACCGCGAGCTGGATCCCGAGCGGTCGCTGCCGTATCGGCCGTGGCACCCTCACGACGCGGTCCAGCCGCTGACGCCCGGCGAGGTGTATGAGCTCGACGTGGAGATCTGGCCAAGCTGCATCGTCGTGCCGCCCGGTTACCGGGTCGGTCTGACGGTGCGGGGCAAGGACTACGATTACGGCGGCGAGCTCAGCGAGTTTGCGAAGACGTTCCACTACGCCTCGAAAGGCTGTGGCCCGTTCGTCCACAACGATCCGGACGACCGACCCGCGGACGTGTTCGGCGGCAAGGTGAGACTCTACGCGGGTGGGGCGCGGAGCTCGTACGTCGTCCTGCCGATCATCCCGCCGAAGGGCTGAGATGCTGAGGAGCGACCGAGGAGCCCTGGCGCGCCCGCGATTGCCGCTGGAGCGCCAGGAAACGGGCAAAAAGGAAGCCGACCGAGTGGGGGGAACGCTCGGTCGGCCATGCCTGTCGCCTGGCCCAAGAGACTTGGCGCTCTAGCGTCTTGGCCCTAGAAGCATACCAACGGTAGATGACCGTTCGGTGAGTCGTAGATGAAGCCTCGATGAATTCTTCGCGGGCTCCATGGTAGATCGTCTTCCGCGGTGATGCGATGAACGATCTGGTTGTCGCGCAGAGCTGGCCGCCTGTCCCCGTCGACCGGCGACAACGACGACGACCTGGCGGCCGAGATCACCGTGAAGGAGAGCGACCCGTGCGCGGGGGACGGGGGAGCCGGACGGTGAACGTGCTGCCGACGTCAAGCTCACTCTGGACGGAGACCGTTCCGCCCATGCGCTCGACGAGCTCCTTCGTCAGCGCCAGACCCAGGCCGGTTCCCTTGATCAGGCGGGCCTCCGGGCGAGCGGATCGGAAGAACTTCGTGAAGAGGCACGGCAGCTCCTCCTCGGAGAGGCCGATGCCGGTGTCCTCGACCTGCCAGGTGATGTCCTCTGGCATCGTCTGAACGCGGACCGTGACGTGGCCTCCGGTCGGGGTGTACTTGATCGCGTTCGCGATGAGATTGGTAAGCACCTGGCGCAGGTACAGCTCGGAGGTCTCGATCGGCTCGTCCGGGCCGAGCTGCTGCACGTCGAGCGTCTGACCCTTGGCCTGTGCTTGCTGCCGGAGACCGCCACTCACCTGTTCGGTGAGCTCCATGGGCATGATCCGCGCGACGGGAACCGGCTCAGCCCCTCGCTCGAGTCGTCCGAGGTCGAGCAGGTTGTTGACGAGCCGCAGCATGTAGTCGCCAGACTCGTTGATCCGCTTGACGAACTCCTCCTGCGCATCCGGCCCGAGCTTCTTCGATGGGGGCCCAGCCAGAAGCTGAGCGTAGCCGAGGATCGTGGTGAGCGGAGCGCGCAGCTCGTGAGACAGGTGAATCGCCACTTCTTCCTGCTCGCGGAGGCTCTCGGTCATCAGCGCCGCGTCGCGGAGCAGGACCAGTCCGAGGCTGTCGCGAGCCGGATCACCGGCTGAGCTGTAACTGGCGACGACCTGCCGCGGCGCGCCGGGGGCCATCTCCAGGCGCCCCTCCTCGTGGACCGGCTTGCCGCTGGCGCGGGCACGCCCGAGCAGGGCGACGTGATTGAGCCGCTCGCCGCTGGCACTGGGGCGAACAATGACGGTCTCGCTGGCCAGCGTGCCGATCGCGCCCTGTGCGCGCTCGCCGAGCCACTCGGCAGCCGTCTGGTTCAGCCACTGGATCTTGCCGTCGCGGTCCAGAGCCACAATCGCCTCCGGCGCATGGTCGACGATCAGCTCCAGCTCCTCGCGGGCCCTCGCCGTCACAGAGGCTTCGCGCTCCAGGTCTCGCGCGCGTGTATCGCTGTTGGTGAAGCCGCGGATCAGGATCAGCAAGGCGACCGATGCCGCCAGACTGGCGCCAAACACGAGCTCATCGCCGCTCACGCTGATCCGCGCGAGGTAGATCCCGGCTGGCATGAGAGCGAGGGTGGCGAGAAGCGACGAGACGTCAGGAGCGAGGCCCCGGCGGCCATGGTAGACGGCTTCCACGGCGAGCTGCCCGGCCCAGAGCCCCAGTGCGAACGCGCTGGCGTGGACGATGCCGGGGAGCAGATCGAGTGTCATGTTGCCAGTCGCCAGCAGCGCGGCCAGGCCCGAGCCCATGGTCGCCAGGCTGACTGCCAGGAGGCTGGCCGCGCACTGCCAGAGCGGCGGCAGACGCTGCTCCGCGCGCAGGGCGGCCGCGAACGCTGTGCCGCCCAGGGCGAGGATGCCCACAGCCAGGGGGCCGCACAACAGTCGACCGGTCAGGAGTACCGCGGGCGTGAGGGCCAACAACACGCGCGCGTGGGGAAGCCGGACTGGGAGCGCGGAGAGAGCGGCGCTGGCCAGGAGAAGGAGTGCGAACGTCGGACCGGAGCAGCCAATGGCGCGGTCGGGGCTCAGGAGCAGCCAGAGGCCGGCGGCCATCAGGATCAGCGGTAAGGCGACGCCGTGCCCCCGCTGAACAGAGAATGCCGAGCGACCGTTCATCGTACCAGTATCCCGCAATCCGTCCCTGGAGCGTCTCGCCGTTCATTGCCTCATGCGTTCGCCAGACGGGAGAACGGCAGCGTTCGCTTGACATTGAGATGCAACGGAGGCAGATTCCGGGAGGTATCCCCCACATGGGGGCATACCACGCGCCTGGAGCTTGTGTTATCCTAGCCGTGCCGAGTTGGGCAGAACCTGTAACATTCAGATCTGCAAGCCCGCGCCAGGTGATAGCACTAGGGGCTCGACAACAGTGGCGATTGGACGCGTCTTACTTACCTCGCGTTCCCAACAGCCAGGCTGGCTCCGCACGTCGCTTCCGACAGCGCGCCTCGTCGTCTTGCTGCTTCTGTTAACGCCCCTGCTGGCCGGCGTCCAACTGCTGGAGACCCGTGAAGTCCCCCCCATCGTGTTGACCCGCGTCGAGGTACAGCAACAGTACGTCGATCGCTACGTGTACGTCCCGGGGCCGGAGCGGATGGTGTTCGTGCCGGTGCCGGCCACCGATCCAGAGGCGGCGGTCGCGGCGGCGGAGCCATCCGCGCAGGCACCAGTGCCCACCCTCGAGCCCGTCGTTCCGGCTCTGGCTGCTGCATCCGCCATCTCGGGCACCCTGGTTGATGCGCAGGCTCCGTGGGCGGTGCCCGCGCCGGATGGCGCGCGCGCGGGAGATTTTGCCGAACAGGGTGGTGCCACGGCTCTGGTGACGGCCCCTGAGCCGTTGCTCGTCACCTCCACGACGGTGCTGCCTGGCAGTCCGCCTCAGCAGCCGGCCGCGGCACCCGAGGCGGTGGTGGCCGAGGCAGCGCCGACCGACGCGCCGTCGGAGCCTGCGCAGCCGGTCGCGGCTGCCGCGCCGTTGGAGCCGGAACCCGAGACGACTCCCATCGACCGCGAAAAGCTCGCGGCGGATAGCCGCGCTGGCAAGGAGAGCGACGCCGGTTCCGGCTCAGCCAGCGGTGGCAAGAGCAGCAAGGGCGGCACAAGCGGGAGCGGCTCGGCTTCCGGTGGCAAGGGCGGGAGCGGCGGGGCGTCGAACAGCGATGACAGCCCAGGCCAGCCTGGCGGAGGAAACCCCCAGCCAGCGGACCTGCTAGACGGTCAGGGCAGCTTGAGGCTGGATCGTCGCTCTGGCGGGTCATCCCAGGGGTCGTCATCGCAGAAGTCTGGTTCTGAGAAGAAGGCGAGTGACAACGACGGCAAGTCCTCGTCGGGCAAGGGATCCGTCAAGACTTCTGGGCGTTCCTCCGCGAGCAAGGCCCCGGCGAAATCCAAGAACAGGTAGCACGTCCAGATCGCCAATCGCCGATTTCTACCAACAGGCCCCGCGTGACCGCGGGGCTTCTTGATGCCCGAGAGCGCCCGGCACCCCTCGCTGGAACACCAACATCCTGTAGAATCTCTCAGTCCCGGATGGAGCAGCGTCGCACAGCCGCGCGACGCTTTTTTTGCGCAAGGCGCCTGTGGCAGTCGCCGTGGAGCACGTTGGTCAGGCTTGTCCTCGAGACGACCGGGTCAGCCCACCGGGCAACGGGTTGAGCTCCGCGCAGCAGGGAGTAGGGAGATCACAGGCGTTCAGGGAATCATGATCGGAGACCTCGCGATCAGGAGCGACGTCCGAAACATCGCCATCATCGCGCACGTCGATCACGGCAAGACGACGCTGGTGGATGGCATGCTGAAGCAGAGCAACATCTTCCGTGCCAACCAGGTGGTCGGCGAGCTGATCCTGGACTCCAACGATCTCGAGCGGGAGAAGGGCATCACGATCCTCGCCAAGAACACGGCGATCAGCTATCACGGAGTCAAGATCAACGTGATCGACACGCCCGGGCACGCCGACTTCTCAGGCGAGGTCGAGCGCGTTCTGAACATGGCGGATGGCTGCTTGCTGCTGGTGGACGCCGTGGATGGTCCAATGCCGCAAACGAAGTTTGTGCTGCGCAAAGCGCTCGCCATCGGGCTGAAGCCGATCGTCGTCATCAACAAGATCGACCGGCCGAACCGGCGCATTCCGGAAGTCCTGGGAGCGACGCAAGACCTCTTTCTGGAGCTTGCCACGCACGAGGACCAGCTTGACTTCGAAGTCGTCTACACGAACGCGCGCGACGGCAGGGCGACGCTGGACCCGGACGTGCCGGGCACCAGTCTGGCACCGCTCTTCGACACGATCGTCGCGTCGATCCCCGGGCCGCGCGGCGACCTCGAGGGCAGCTTCCAGATGCTCGTCACAAGCATCGACTATGACGACTATCGCGGACGCTCGGCGATCGGTCGGATTCAGCGTGGCCGGTACAGCGCGGGCGACCAGCTTGCGCGGATCGGCCGTGACGGCGTGCTCAAGCCCCAGAAGGGCGGCGAACTCTTCGCGTTTGAAGGGCTCAAACGCGTTCCGGTCAGCGAGGCCGTGGCGGGCGACATCGTGGCGATCACGGGACTCGAGGAGGTGCAGATCGGCGACACCGTGGCCAGCGCACTGGAGCCCGAAGTGCTGCCGCGCCTGGAGGTGGAAGAGCCGACCGTCCAGATGACGTTCGGCGTGAACACGTCGCCGCTGGCAGGCCGTGATGGAAAGCACCTCACCTCGCGGCAGCTTCGGGCGCGGCTCTGGCGAGAGCTGGAGACGAACGTCGCGCTGCGGGTCGCTGAGACAGAGACGCCGGACGTCTTCCTGGTCTCCGGACGGGGTGAGCTGCACCTGGCGATCCTGGTCGAAACGATGCGGCGGGAAGGCTTCGAGTTCGAGGTCTCCCGACCCGAGGTCATCCTGCGTCACCTTGACGGCCGCCTGTGCGAGCCGGTCGAGCAGCTCGTGATCGATACCAGCGAAGCGTACGTCGGCGTGCTGACGGAGGAGCTGGCTGCGCGCCTGGCGCAGCTCACCAATCTGTTCAACGATGGCCAGGGCAACGTGCGCCTGGAGTACCGGACTCCAACACGCGGACTCATCGGGTTCCGGAGCCTCTTCCTGACGCTCACCCGTGGCGAGGGCCAGATGAGCACGCTGCTGCTCGGCTTCGAGCCGTGGGCCGGCGAGATCCGACACACCCGGAACGGCGTGCTGATCGCATCCGAGCCCGGCGTCGCGGTGACCTACGGGCTCAACAATGCGCAGGGGCGCGGCGCGACCTTCATCGACCCTGGCACGCAGGTGTACGAGGGGATGGTCGTCGGACTGAACCAGCGGAACGACGACCTGGTGGTCAACGTCTGTAAGGAGAAGAAGCAGACGAATATCCGCTCGTCCACCGCCGAGATCGCCGTTCGACTGACGCCGCCAACGAAGCTCAGTCTGGAGCAGTCGCTGGATTTCCTGGCGCCAGACGAGCTGCTGGAGGTGACGCCGAAGACGTATCGACTGAGAAAGCGGCTCCTCTCCGCGGAGGACCGAGCCAGGATGCGCAAGGCCACCCGCGCGTAGGAGCGGCGGAGTCTCACGAGCGAAGAAGGCCCCGGCTGCGTGCCCGGGCCTTCCTGTTGGTAGGGCTTGCCGGCTGCGCTCTAGCGGCCAACGACGAGCGTCCCCGCGACGCGGTCCCCGAGCCGCTGCTTCCGATCCGACCCCCAGATCAGGATGGCGCCAACCAGGAAGCCGAACATGCCGTCGACGAGCCGCAGGAGGTTGCGGATCAGGGCTTCACGCAGACCGATTGGACTGCCGTCCTCTCGGACGACCTTCAGGCCGAGCGCGATCTTGCCAGGAGTTGCGCCGTAGAGCCCCTCGAAGCCGGTGAAATAGACGAAGCCGAGACCGAACCAGAGGAGAGCCGGGCCGTCCGTGAGGTTGAAGCCCGCGTCCGACGTGCCGCCCGTCGCAAGGGCGAGGAGATAGCCCAGGCCGAGGAGAACGATCGCGTCGAGCACCAGCGCCACGAACCGCTTGAGCACACCCTGGGGCTGATAGAGAGAACCGATTGCCTGTTCCACCGTAGAGACCTCCGTGTCTTGATGTCTCTACCGTACGCTGGCGAGGGAGCATCCGCCGTCACGGTGCGAACGATGCCCGAGTCTGGCGCACGACAGCGCGGGTGTCGCCAGGGAACGCCCGAGCGGCCGCGATCGCACCAGCGGCCGGGGGCTGCCGGAACATCCACGCTGGTCAGTCGTGCAGGGGCGGGCGTAGCACATTGCGAGCAGCGCTGACGCGAGCGCGCCTGCGCGGTGCGCCGCTCGCGAGGCGCTCCGCCAGCACCAGGAGCTGCCGGAGATCAAGGAGAGAACGCCATCTCACGCGCTGCTGACGGGCGTGGCACAGGGTCGCGACGTTTGTCGCCACGGTCCTCGCTGGTTTCAGTTCCAACACCAGGGAGAGTGCTAGCTCGGCGGGGACCAGGGCAGGGTCAGGCTGGCGAAGATCTCGTCAAAGGTCTGCTGCTTGGCGTTGTACTCGGCGTCCAGCGCCGTCTGCGTGATCTCACCGACCACGTCGTCGTAAGCAACCAGGATCGTTTCGCCGTACATCATGTTGCCGTCGCGCGTGAACTGGTACTTGTAGATGCGGCCGTCCGCGTCATCGACGACGATGTCGCTGCTGTCCAGCAGATTGCCGTCCGGCAGAGCCAGGACGTAGGCGCTGGCGGCATCGTCAAAGGCGCTCATCTGCTGGTCAAAGGTGTCGTCGGTGATCGGCATGGCGAGCTTGTACAGCGCAACGTCAAATTCGGTGGTCTTGTCGCGAGCCTGGGCGGTGAGGACTTCGTTCGGGAGCACGCCGTGTGGCGTGTTCGGGCCGAGGCTCCAACTAGAGGGAACCTCGAAGTAGATCTTCTGCTGCTTGTTATCGTATTTCTTGATCGCCGTCTGAGCTCCGACGACGGTGGGGCCCAAGCTGGCGAGCGCCAGCAGAGTCGCCGTCAGAGCGAGGAGTGCGCGCATGTGGGGGAAGCCTCCCGGGTGGTTGTCGCGACGACGGGAGGATACCAGCAATCGCGCGGCTTCCCCCCTTCGCATCGATAACGAAGAAGGCACGGCTTGGTGTCGTGCCGCTTGCCACCGCCTCGTGTTCGGCATACAGTACAACAGCGCAGAGCGGCCAGCGCGCCGGCTGCCAGATTGAACGGAGGGAGCGGGCCTTCGATGGGCGGTCCGGACGGGTCGTATTTCGAGCCCGGGCCCGATTTCGGCCGTGGGCGTGTTGCCGCCGCCCCGGGGACCGGTCCTGGCGCGGGACCGTCAGGGCCTGCCTCCATAGGGATAGGCGACAACTGGGCGCTGGAGCGACTCGGCGTCTGGGCTGGCGGCCTCGCGGCGATCTTCTTCCTGATTGCACCCGTCCTGCACTTCGTCGGCACCCGCGCCGGCGGGGCGCCGCCGCGCGATGCCGCCGGGCTCCTGACGTGGGCAGCCTCGCATCCCGGCATCCTGGAGTCGATCGAGCTCTGCCTGAGCCTCGGCTGGCTCGCCGCGTCGGCACTGGCAACCGGTTTGGGGCAGCGCCTCCATCGGGCGGGAAGCGATCTGGCGATCTACTGCTCCCTGGCGGGGGTGCTGGGATCGGTCATCCTGGCGCTGGGCCTGGGCGCGCAGGCGGCGACGCTGGGCTCGCTCGCTCGCGCCTCCGCGGGCGCCGCCGGCCCTGAGCGGGCCGCGGCGCTGATGCTGTTCGAGTGGGCGTACGTGTGGGTCTGCGGGCTCGCGTTCGATACGGTCGCCTACCTCCTTGTGGCGATCTGGCTCTTGCCGTCCGGCTGGCTCATCTTGCGGAGCGGAGCACTCTCTCGTCCGCTCGGACTCGCGTCTGTGCTGGCTGCTGTGGCAGCGCCTCTCCTGGGGATGCCGACGATCTTCCTGATGGCCGCCTGGTGCGCCTGGGCTGCATACGAGCTGGCTGCAGCGCCGCCCCACATGCTGCTGTGAAGCAAGCTGCCCCTCGAACGATCGACCCCGCGCACTGAAGACGATCAGGCGGTATTCGCTATGATTCAGGGCATGCGAGCGGTGACGCCATGAGCGTGGCGCCTGGCGGAACGGACGCCGGCCGCGTGGAGCACTCCGTCCACGACGGCGTTGCGACCATCGCGCTCACGCAGCCCTCCCGTCGCAACGCCATGACGCTTGCGATGTGGGACCAGTTGCGCGACGTGGCGAACAGCCTGGATGCGCAGGAGGACGTCCACGTCGTGGTGCTGCGCGGCGCGGGGCACGAGGCGTTCAGCGCCGGGGCGGACATCTCAGAGTTCGAAGCGCTCCGCTCGACTGCTGCGCTGGCGCTCGAGTACAACCGCCACGTCAGCGAGGCACTGGACGTGCTGGCCGGCCTCGAGAAGCCGCTGATCGGCATGATCTACGGCGTGTGCGTGGGCGGCGGCTGCGAGATCGCGCTCACCTGCGATCTGCGGCTGGCGTCGGACAGCGCGCAGTTTGGCATCCCCGCCTCGCGGCTGGGCATCAGCGTGAATCTGGACGACGTCAAGCGACTGGTGGACCTCGTTGGGCCGTCGAACGCGAGGCTTATCCTGTACACTGGCAATCCACGTTTTCCAGCCAGCCGCGCGCTCCAGATGGGCCTGATTGACGAGCTGGCGCCGCGCGAGGAGCTGGAGACGCGCATCTACGAGCTGGCTCGCGAGATCGCGCGCGCCGCGCCGCTCTCCGTACGCTGGGCGAAGGAAGCGATCGCGGAGATCCTCGTCACGCCGGACGTTTCCACTATCCCAAACCGCGACGAGCGCGCCGCGGCGTTGTTTGGCACGGAGGACTTCCGGGAGGGCGCTGCCGCGTTTCTCGAGAAGCGGCCGCCTCGGTTCCGGGGACGCTGAGCCCCGGGCGCAAAACAGGCGGCGCGCCTCTCAGCCCGGGTCGGCCCAGGCGGCCGGGAGGTCCGCGGGCGCGTCGAGCAAGGGACGGAACGTCATCTTGGGGTCGGGGAGCATGATACCCGCGGCCTCGGTGCTCAGAACCTTGCCCGGGTTCATGATGCCTTGTGGGTCCAGGGCGGCCTTGATCTGGCGCATCGCCTCGAGCGCTTCGCCGTGCTCCTCAGCCATGTAGGGCGTTCTGACGATGCCGATCCCGTGCTCGCCGGTGATCGTGCCGCCCATCTCGAGCGCCAGATGGTGAATGGCGTCCGCCACTTCGAGCACCCGCTTCACCTCGTCCGCGTCAAACGGGTCGATCAGATGCGCCGGGTGGATGCCGCCGCCGCCAATGTGGCCGTAGGTGACGGTCGTGACGTTGTGCGCCGCGCTGATCTCCTTGATCGCCTTGAGCGTCTCGGGCACACGCGAGATCGGAACACACAGATCCTCACCGCACATGGCGCGGAAGGCGCCCGGGCGGACAGCGCCCACTGCCGCGCCAATGGCGCTGCGCGCCTCCCATAGCTCCGAGATTCGCTTCGGCTCGTTGGACCACTCGACACTCGTGGCTGTCTCGCGGACCGTGTCGCGGACCGTCTCGGCGTCGTAGACCACGCCCGGCGGATTGCCGTCTACCTCGAACAGGAGCATCGCCTCGGCTGGCGGCAGATTCATCGATGGTCGGTAGAGGTTGACTGCCTTGATGGCGCCGCCGTCCAGGATCTCCACGGCGGACGGCATGATCCCCGCCTTGAAGGTGGCAACCACCGCCTCGCCGGCGGCCTCGATCCGATCGAAGAACGCCAGGACGAGCGCCCGGGCGGGTGGGATCGGCATGACCTTGAGGCGCAGCTTTGTCACCACTCCAAGGATGCCCTCCGCGCCGACGAACAGCTTCGTCAGCTCCAGCCCGGACGACGACTGCCGAGCTTTCGAGTTGATCGAACCGGTCGTGATGACCCGTCCATCCGGCAGGACTACTTCCATCCCCAGGACCCAGTTGCCGGTAGGGCCATACTTCATGGCGCGCATGCCGTGGGCGTTGGTGGAGGCCATGCCGCCGATCGTGGCCATGCGTGTCGAGCCCGGATCTGGGGGAAAGACGAGGCGATGCGGAGCCAGGTACTGGTTCAGGCGGTAGTGAATGACGCCCGGCTCGGCCAGCACCTGGAGATTGTCGACGTCCAGCTCCAGCACGCGGTTCAGGGCGTTCATCGCCAGGACGATGCCGCCCCGAACGGGGAGTGAGCCGCCGGTCTGCCCGCTGGCGGCGCCACGGGGTGTGACCGGGATGCTGTGCTCAGAGGCGAAGGCCAGCGTTCGAGCGACGTCGTCGGTCGAACGCGCGACGACGACAGCATCTGGCGTGCGTGGCTGGAGGTGCGAGTAGAAGGAGGAGTCGTACGAATAGCTCAGAAGGTCCGTCGGAGCGTCGATGACCCGGTCCGGGGGCAGGACGCGGCGAAGAGCCTCGCCAAGCGCGGATGGTTCCAAGAAAGCTCCCAGGCCGCGCGGTCGTCTCAGGGCCGCGGGCTGGTAAAGATTACTGCCTCGGGCTTGATTGACGCCTTCCGGTGCGACGTCGCACTGGGGCCAGTCGGAGGCGGGGCAAGGTAGAATGGAGCCGTGGGCAGGCTCGGCCAACTGGTCGCCAGAGCCCCATCACCAGGGGTAAGGAACCTATGTCTCGGATGGCTCTCGGTACGCGCACGCTGTTCGTCGGATTGGCGCTCGTCTCCCTCGGCCTGACGCTCCAGCCCGCGCTGGCACGCGCCCAGGCCAGCCGAGAGCCGATCTGGGTCCAGAACCATATGATGACGGAGCTGTGGTCGGGGCCCGATGATGGGGCGCTGTTCTTCGGCTGGCTCCGACGGTGGAGCTACCTGCGGGTGGAGCGCTGGGAAGGGCAACGACTGTACGTCTTCAATCCTCGCGCCAATAACTTCGCCTACGTGAACGCCTCCGCCCTTGGGCCGAGTGGCCCGCCGCCCGCCGACTACCTGGCTCCACTCAAGACGGTCGCCACGCTGAATACGCCGGCGCGGATCGTCGGAACGGCGACGATCTACGCCGCACCGGTCGAAGACGAGGCGGAATGGCTCCGCGAGGAGCGGCACAACACGCCAGTGTTCGTCGAGGACCAGGTCCACGGCGACGGCGACGGCACCTGGTACCGCCTCGAGAGCGGGGAGTACGTGGAGGCGAGCAGCCTGCGCTTCCCCGAGCGCGCGAGGTCCGACGTCACCGGGAACTGGATCGACGTCAGCCTGACCGAGCCGTCGATCGCCACCGCGTACGAGGGGGACAAGCCGGTCTACGCGGCGCTGGCGGTCCATGGCACCGGTCGCTGGCTGACGCCGACCGGCACCTTCGCCATCCAGCGGCGGGTGGCGAACGAGACGATGAGCAGCGAGGGCCTGGGCATCCCGCGTGACGCCCCGGGCGGCTACTACCTTCAGAACGTGCTGTACACCCAGTACTTCCTGGGGAGCGGCGAGTCCATCCATTACAACTACTGGTCGGCCAACTTCGGCTACGCGGGTAGCCACGGCTGTCTGGGGATGAACTACGACGACGCGCTGTTCTTCTGGCAGTGGGCGGCCGTGGGAACGCCGGTCGTCATTCACTACTGAGGCGGGGCGAGAGCTACGGCAGGACGCGGACCGCGTCTGGATGGCAGACGACCGAGGAGGGGTGGGCGGCGCCCACCCCATGACGCGCGGCTCCCCGCAACGCCTCGAGGGCGACGCGAATCGCTGTTAGACCAGAGCCACAGCGAGGCTCACATGGTTGTACGATCAGCATCCGCGTGCTGCACTGTCGCGTTGGTTTCGTCCGACCGCCCCCTGTGGAACTCGTGGCGTTCGACCGGGCGGAAGAGCAGGTCCAGGGCAACCCAGAAGGTTCGCGAGAAGGGGAAGAACGCCAGCGGCAGGGCGACCATCAGCACGACCGACGCATAGGTGAGGAGCTGCCAGGGTGGATGCGGCCAGGTGATCAGCAGCGCGGCGATCAAGGCGGTGACCCAGGTGAACTCGGCCACCAGGATGTTGATGCCCATCGCGCCCGTCCAGTAGCCCTCGTCGCGTTCGAGCCAGAGGCCGCAGCCGGGACAGGCCGGCTTGAGTGTGAACCAGGACTGGAACAGCGGTCCGCCAGCACAGGCCGGGCACCGCAGCAGCGCTGCTCGAGTGAAGAGGATCAGCGCTCTGGGCTTGCTGGGGCGTGACACGTCGGACACCTGACGCGAGGCGGATTCCCGCGCGGCCGCGTCGCGCGGGCCCTCGCAGAGATGATACGCGGGCCGGCATCAGGCGAGCCCGAATGCGCCACGACCGGGAGGGCGCTGGCGCGAAGGTGTTCCGCGAACGATCGGCTCTGGAAGAATCAGGCCGCGGCGCCCGCGGTCTCAGGGCGAGCCCTACCGAAGAACCGCCCCAGGCCGCCCGTCGTCTCCCAGCTCACCAGCAGCATGCTCGCGAAGAAGATCGAAGAGTAGGTCCCGCTGAAGATGCCAATCAGCAACGCTAGGACGAAGCTTCGAATGGTGACCCCGCCAAAGAGATAGAGGGCTACGAGCGTCAACAGCACGGTGATCGAGGTATTGAGCGAGCGGGCGAGCGTCTGGGTCAGACTGTGGCTCACGGCGTCCTCGAACGTGTCGTCCGGGTGGCGGACGATGTTCTCCCGAATGCGGTCGAACACCACGATCGTGTCGTGCACGGAGA
>JADZDV010000255.1 GCA_020850915.1 Chloroflexota bacterium
GCGCGACATTCTATTGCCCGCCCCGGCTGCGCGCCAGCAAGGACCGAGCCCGGCGGAACTGGCCAGCTTCAGCTGCGCCCTCGGCCGCCCGCGCCGGGCCTCCGACCGGTGGTCTACCAGCGCTTCAGACGGTCCCCTGGTCCCGAACCAGCACGGCCACCGGGAAGGCCGCCAGGAGATCGGCGACGGGAACGCCCGCGCCGTCCTCGACCGATCGCGCGACCACCCGCTCGTTCGTGAACAGGTTACGGTAGACCGTCCCGGCTCCGCCGGGCAGGTACAGGACCGTGTCGTCCCAGACCTCCGTGCCGACGGGCGCGACGAGACGATAGCGACTCAGCCGGGCCACCAGCACCGGCGCGGCGACGATCGCCAGGTCCCCGTCCGTGTGCCGGGCGAAGGCCACCAGGTGGCGCCGCCGGCTGCCGGCGGTCCGTAGCGCCTGGTACCGCCCGCCCACAAACAGGCTCGGGCGCTCCTGGCGCAGGCCGAGCAGGGTCCGCGTCACGTGTAGCTTGATGCGTCCGTCTTCTTTGTGCGCCAGCAGGTCGTCCACGAAGGCGTGCCAGTCTGCGCCCGCCCGCGCTCGGTCGGACTCCAGGCGGTCCAGCAGGTGCTGGCGCAGGGCGTAGTCCACCGGGCGGCGGTTGTCCGGATCCACCAGGCTGAAGTCCCAGATCTCGTTGCCCTGGTACGTGTCCGGCACGCCCGGGGCGGCCAGCTTCAGCACCACCTGGGACAGCGAGCTGAACGCGCCGTAGTGAGCGACCTGCTCGCGCAACCGCCGCAGGTCGTCCAGGAACGGGCCGGAGCGGCTCTCGTCGAGCACGGCCATCACGAACGCCCGAGCGGCTTCTTCGTAGGCCGCGTTCGGGTTGATCCAGCTCGTGTGGACCTTCGCCTCCTTGAGTGCCTTGAGCAGAAACTCAGCGATCCGCTCCTTGAACGTGGCGTACGTCTCCGCGTCCATCTCACCGAACGGCCAGGCGCCGAGCAGCGTCTGGTAGAGCAGGTACTCCTCGTTGCGGTCGGGCGCCTGACGGCCGTCCACCGTGCGCTTCCTGGGGGCGTTGAGGCGGCTCCAACGCGTCAGGGCCGCATTCCAGTCGCGCGGCAATTCCGAGAGGACGTCGATCCGTGCCCGGACGTCCTCGCTGCGCTTGGTGTCTTGGGTGGACGTGGAGAGCATGGTGGCCGGCCACAGCCGGGCCTGACGCTGGTTGTGGCGGTGGAAGGCCTGGGGCGAGACGCCGAAGCGGTCGGGCTCACCGCCCACCTCGTTCAGCGAAACGAGGCGGTTGTACTGGTAGAAGGCGGTGTCTTCGACGCCCTTGGCCATGACCGGGCCGGTCGCCTGCTGGAAGTGCGCGACGAACTGCACCAGGTCGTGGTGCCGCTCCTGGTCGATGGCCTCGGCGTCGCGCCGCAGCAGCGTGTCGCGGACGAAGTCGAAGATCGAAGGGTCCGTGCGCGGGTTGCGGCGCTTGGCTTCGGCCACCGCCTGGTCGATTCGCGCCACGTCCGCCTCGGTTGCCTGGCCGGTCTCGGGATCGATGTAGGTCCGATACACCCGCAGCGCGGCAATGACTTCGCGGATGGCGAAGGCCAGCAGGTTGAGCGTGAAGTCGCGGTGGCGGCGGTCGTGGCTGGCGATGCGCTTGAGCCGAAACGCCAGCTCGTTGACCTCGCTCGCCAGCGAGATGAGCATCACCATCTTCTTCGTGGAGTTGGCCAGGTCGTGGAGCGAGGTGGTGCTCCGCGTGAAGCGCGTGTAGACGTTGTCGAAGAACCGCTCATTCTCGCGCTCCACGAACAGCCCGTTGAGGACGTTCAGGAAGTCGTAACCGGTGGTGCCGTGGACGGTCCAGGCGCGCGGCAGCGTTTCGTCGCCGCTCAGGATCTTCTCGACCACGATGTAGAACGGCCGGGCCGCTGCACCGTCTGGGTCCCGCTCGACCTGCCGGTCGAACAGCAGGCTCAGCCGCTGCCCGAGCTGGTCCTCGTCCAGGTCCAGCTCACGCCGGGCCGGCTCCACCAGGTGATGGGCGTAGTAGCGGACGAAGCAGCTTCGCTGGAGCCGCAGGAAGTACTCGCGCGGGTCGCGCAGGCCGTCGGGGTGGTCGATGCGCAGGCCGTCGATCTTGCCCTCGCCGATCAGGCGCAGCAGCAGATGGTGTGTCTCGGCGAAGACGCGAGGGTCCTCCATGCGCACGGCGGCCAGCTCGGTGATGTCGAAGAAGCGCCGGTAGTTGATCTCCTCCGCGGCCACCCGCCAGAACGCCAGCCGGTAGGCCTGGCGCTCGATCAGCGCATCCAGGCGGTCGAAGCTGGCGCGGTCGCCCGGCGTGCCCTGGAACTGCCGTAGTGCCTGGTCGAGCGCCTCGCGGAACGGGTCCGAGGCCTGGTGCAGCAGTCGGAGCCGTCGCTTCACGATCTCCTTCTCGCGATTACGCTCCTCCACGGCTTCGGGCGACCGGGACCCGCGGTCGGGCAGGTGATGGATCTGGCTCAGGATGCTCGCCAGCTCC
>JADZDV010000256.1 GCA_020850915.1 Chloroflexota bacterium
ACCGGCGGGCGCACCCAGCGCTCGGCGTCGTTACGGCAGCTTGCCCTCCTGGATCTCTTTGTCGATCTGGATGAGGAACGGCAGGGCGAAGTGGAGGACCGGCATGCCGCCGGGGATGGTGGCCACTTCGAACGCCTCGATGGCCTCCTGGAGCGTGGCGCCCTCGCGGATGGCGCGACGCAGGTGGTCGCCGACCGTGGGGTAGTGCCGGAAGGCGAGGATGACCGAGTCGATCAGCTCGCGGTACTTGACCGGCAGGGCCGGGTTCTTCCGCGTGAAGATCAGCTCCTCGTAGTCGATATGCGCCGCCTCGAACTCCGGGTCCTTCTCGGCCAGCCAGGGCCACTCGGGAAAGCCCCAGCCGCGCCGCGCGGCCGCGTCAGCCTGGCGGCGGAGCACCTCGGCCCCGGTGATCGGCTGCTGCTCGGGATTCGAATCGGTCATCTGCTTGCTCCTTCGAGAGATTCCAGCGCTGGGCGCGTGGAGGTGGTGTCGGCAGCACGGTAGCACGTTCCGCCGTTCGTTCGAACGTCGGCCACGGCGGCAACCTAGCCTGGTTCTGACCCGATCGAGGCGGGATCAGGCGTCGAGCGGCAGGCGCACGGTCTCGCCGGTGCGCGCCGCGCGCTCCATCGCGAGGGTCGTCTCCAGGGTCAGACGCGCCTCGCGGGCCGTTGTGAGCGCACAGCCCTGGCCGGTGGCGAGGTGGTCCAGCCACACCTGGGTCTCCGTCGCGATCGGCCCCCAGAAGCCGCCGAGCGCCCAGTCGCCAGGCGTGGAGCTGCCGAGAAAGGCCATGTTGACGGTGAGGCCCGGCACATAGACGTGCGGAAAGCCGTGTTCGGTGTACATGAGCTGATCGGTGTGGTCGTCGTCGAGCAGCAGTACGCCATCCGTGCCGAGCACTTCCACCCGGCCGGCCTGGCCAAGGGACGGATAGTTAGCAGGCAGAGCGTAGCTGATGCCGAGATTGACCACCGCGCCGTTGTCGTAGGTCAGGATGGCCCAGGTGACGTCGTCAACATCGTAGCCAGCCTGGCGGAAGACGCCGTTGCCGCGAAAGCCACGTGCGACGACCTCGACGGGGCGAGCACCCTCGAGCAGCCAGTTGACGAGATCGACGTAGTAGGTGAGCACGTCCACCACCGGCGTCGCGTGCGGATCGCGCTGAAGCAGGCCGAACGCGTCCCGGCGGCCACTGTACACGCGGCCGGTCACACCGGTGATCGTGCCCAGCCGTCCCTGGATGAGCTGCTCCTTGGCGCGCAGGTAGCGGTGCTTGAAGCGCCGACTGTAGCCCACGTGGAGCTCGCCGTCGCTCCGCTCCAGCGCGGCCAGCACGGCGTCGGCGTCGGCGAGCGAGAGCGCCAGCGGCTTCTCGACCAGAACGGACTTGCCCAGCTCGAGCGCCTGGAGGACCGGGCCGGTGTGCTGTGCCTCGCCGGTCGAGACGATGACCGCGGTGACCTCCGGACGGCCGATCATCTCGAGCGTGTCCCCCGACGAGAAGCTGGCCCCCACCTCATGCTTGAGCTGCTCCGCGCGGGCGGGATCCAGGTCTGAGACTGCCAGATATGTTACTGAAGGATGCTGCGCGACCAGCCGGGCGCGCAGCGAGCCGATCCGCCCGGAGCCCACGATGGCGATGCCAATCTCTCTCTGCCCAACCTGACTCTTCCCCATCAACTACTCCATCTGACTCGGTCATCAACGCCTGGGCCGACGGGTGGACGAACCCCAACCCGGCCACGGCTATCGTACGAGAAACGACTGAGAGCTCGCGGCCGGGTGGGCTGAGGCGCTTCGCGGGAACCGCGCCCGGGGACCGCGCCCGCGGCCCGGCGGCCACCTTCCGCCGAAGCCTGCCGCCGGGCCCGCCGCCGTGGCACAATCACGCAGGGGAGCACCGTTCGTCCGTGGGGTCTCAGCAACAGCCACAACGACGGTGCTTCCTTCGTCCTCGTTGCCGTCTACCTGCTCCCGGTGAAGAGTCCGGGCCAGACCTGGCTGGTCTACCTGGGGGACGGGGCAGCAGGTCTTGGACGCTCCAGGGGCGCACCACTGGAAGGTGGCGTCGTGGTAGTGGCGGCGGCGGTGAGGGCTGGGCGGGGCGAGGCACCCGAGCGGGGCCTTCGAGCGAGAGGGCCTGGTCTCCCTGCGCGGAACGCTCGTGTGGTACGAAGCGGCGCCGAGAGCGGGGCGGTGAGATGCCCGGGACAGCCCGGTGCGGGAGAGCCGCGCGCACGACGTGAAGAGAGGGAGCAGGAAACGAACGACAGCGTCCTCGCCCGAGCGCCCACGCGCCAGCGGGAAGCCGCCTGGGGAGCGCTCGCTCATCGGCGCCGGCAGGCGCAGCGCGCCAGCCCCCGACTCTGCCAGGACGGCAGGCTGGGGCTCGGGCTGGCCGGTGCATCCGGTGTATAGGGAAGAGCCACCCGGCGCCGAGGCCCGGCTGAAGACGGGCAAGCTCTCGCCGGAGAGCCTCCAGCGCCTGGTTCTCGGGCGGCTGGGAGTGCGACGGCCGGAGGTGCTGGTGCACGCGGCGTTTGGTGAGGATGCCGCCGCGATCGGGGTGGCCGATCAGGCCGTCGTGCTCACCGCCGACCCGATCACCGGGGCTGGCGCGCGGGCGGGCTGGTATGCGGTCCACGTCTGCTGCAACGACCTCGCCGCCATGGGCGCCGAGCCGGTGGGCATCCTGGCGACGCTGCTCTTCCCACCAGGTTGCCAGGAGACGGACATCTCCGCGCTGGTGGATGACCTGGACGCCGCCGCTCGCGAGCTGGG
>JADZDV010000257.1 GCA_020850915.1 Chloroflexota bacterium
AACGCGACCTCTGAGCAAGCCATGGCGATCCTCATGGAGGTCAAGAACCGGTCGCTGGAGCGCAAGCAGCTCCTCGGCATGGACGAGTTCGTCAAGATCGCGGAGGCGAACGGCGCGACAAGGTAGCGATCCGCCGGTCGGAGCCACGAACACTTCAGGGGCCTGCCGGCTGCGATACCGACCCAAACGCCCCGCCAGTCGTTTGACTGGCGGGGCGTTTCTCACCCATTCGAACGGGCCGCGTCAGGATGGGACGGTGCTCGGACTCCTCCCCAACGAGCGTGGCAAGAACTCGACGGCGATCACCGTGGCCGGAACGATCGGTTTGTTCTCCAGCATGATCGGCTCCACGCCGGGATCGAGGTAGTAGCCGCCCGCCCCCTGCGTGACTATCTGGCCCAGGGCTTCGTGTCGGAAGGTGGCCTGGCCGCTCTGAACGAAGAACAGCGCCGGTCCGGGACGAGTGTACGCGGGCGTCTTCGCCTTCGGGCCCATCGTGATCTCGCTCATTCGCACCATGACCGGGCCCTCCGGTATGGCGTCAACAGCTTGCTGGAGGTACGGACCGGAGCGGATGCCGCCCTCGTTGTGGGTGACGCCATCCTGGTCGAACTGGAAGTTGCCCAGGAAGCCGCGGCTGCGCGGCAGCAGTTCGGCCATGAACTGACGGTTCCAGTCCGAGTTCCGGTTGACCGCGCGGCGTCGGCCGGTCATGCCCTCGTAGTAGCCCGCGCCGGGGCCAAAGTCTGTCGCCTCTCCCGAGACCGAGTCCACCACGGTGAACGTGCCTGAGATGACGAAGTGTCCGCCTACGCCGAGGTTCGAGTGGTCGAAGATCCGTGCCCCTGGCTCCATCTCCAACTCGGTCACACGCAGCATCAGCGGGCCGTCCGGCAGCCGATCGACGTTCCACTGGCCCAGGACTCGCACATCCATGCCATTCTTGTCCCAGAGCGCGGCCGGCTTGCCATCGGTCCGTGGCGGTACGGTGGGCGTGAGCCGCTGGACTGGACGGGAGACCGTCGGCGTGGGGCCATTCTGAGCAACCTGAGGAGAGCAGGCCGTCAGGGCGGTCAGGACGAGGAGCCCGGTGGCAAGCGCTCCCGCTCGGAGGGCACGGAACCGTCGCCAACAAGTTTGGTTATCTGACGTCCTTGCCCCCCACCCGACCTCCCCCCGCTGGGGGGAAGGGCGTTGGCTGGGGATTCGTGTTCCGGCGAGTCCCGCCGCGAGCGTGGGATCTTCTCCTGCACTCACCCGACCTCCCCCCAGCGGGGGGAGGTCGGGTGGGGGGTAGTTTCCCGGGCCACCGTCAACCCAGGATTGATCGCCGGACCCCACCCGATAGATGCGCTGAGATGTTCCGAACATTGCCACCGATGCCGCGAGCGCCGTCGCTCAGTCCGTTCTCTGCTTGACTGGATTGCGCAGCACGCCCACACGCTCGATCTCCGTCTCGAGCATGTCGCCGTCATGGAGGTACTCCGGCGGGTTGCGAGCGTACCCCACGCCCTGTGGCGTGCCGGTCATGATGAGATCGCCCGGTTCCAGGTTGAAGCCGCGTGAGAGGGCGCTGATCATGACGGGGATGTCAAACAGGAAATAGCTTGTGTTGGAATCCTGTTTGACCACGCCGTTCACTCGCGTCACCACGCGCATGGTGTGCGGATCTCCTGCCTCCTCACGGTCCACGATCCAGGGACCGATCGGTGCGAACGTGTCTAACGACTTGCCTTTGAACCACTGGCCGTGCCGTCGCTGCAAGTCCCGCGCGGAGACATCCTGGCCACAGGTGTAGCCAAACACGTGCTCCCAGGCACGATCCTCGGGAATGTTCCTGCCGGGCTTGCCGATGACGACGGTTAGCTCGACCTCCCAGTCGACCTTATCGGACACCTCGGGCTCGATCAGCACGGGCTCATCCGGGCCGACCACGCAGCTTGGCGCCTTGGTGAAGTACACCGGGAAGGGCGGCATCTTCACCTCTTCGCCCCGAGCTTTGGCGCCTTCCGCGATATGGTCCCGGTAGTTCAAGCCCAGCGCGAAGATGTTGCGCCGTGGGTGCGGGATCGGCGCCGCGAGCGGGGTATCTGCCAGCGGTACGGACGGCTCGCCGGGCCGCCCGGCGACCTCCTTCGCCAGGCTCCACGCCGCCTCGCCAGCGTCAAGGAACGCCAGCATGTTGGCGGGCAACCTGCCGCTTGATGCCTCGGCGAGGTCCACGACGCGGCTCCCCACAACCGCTCCCAGGCGCTCCTCGGATCCCCGTCGATAGGTGACGTACTTCAACTCTCCTCCGTCGGCCAACAGGCGGCGCGTGAGGCATAGTACGACAGCGCACCACGGCGCGGCGAGCCGAGCATAGCTAGCGCGCGGCAGGCGCTTCGACGGGTCGCAGCGAGCGCACCCGCTCGATGATGCGCGGCAGGATCTCGAGCGTCGCGTCGATCTCCTCGTCGTCCGTGTCAACGCCGACGCTGAGGCGAAGGCTGCCGCTGGCGTGCGACAGGGGGATACCGAGCGCCTTGAGCACGTGCGAGACTTCCAGCGAGCCGGCCGTACACGCCGAGCCGCTCGACGCGCAGAGGCCTTCCTGGTCGAGGTTGAGCAGGATCGACTCGCCATCCGTCTCCGAGAACACGAAGCTCGCGCTGTTGGCAAGCCGATCCGTAGGATGTCCCGTCAGCTCAGACCCTCGAATCGTGGAGAGGACCCCGACGATCAGACGGTCCCGCGATCGACGCATCGACCGGACTCGGCTGTCCAGGTCCCCGTAGGCGAGCTCCATCGCCCGAGCGAAGCCCACGACGTACGGTGCGTTCTCCGTACCGGCCCGCAGGCCGCGCTCCTGTCCACCACCCAGCATCGTCGAGAAGTAGGGAGTGCCGCGTCGCAGATACAGCAGGCCTACGCCCTTCGGCGCGTAGACCTTGTGGCCCGAGAGCGAGAGCAGGTCCACGCCGAGCGACTCCACGTCAAGACTCATCAGTCCGGCTGCCTGGACGGCATCCGTGTGGAACGCGATCCGACGGGATCTGAGCAGCCTGGAGATCTCGGCGATGGGCTCGATGGTGCCGACCTCGTTGTTCGCCAGCATGATCGAGACAAGGGTAGTGTCGGGGCGCAGCGCGCGGGCCACCGTGTCGGGATCGACGACGCCGTGAGCATCCACGCCGAGGTAGGTAACGTCGAAACCGAAGTATTTTTCGAGCCACTCGAAGCAGTGCAGGACCGCGTGGTGCTCGATCCTCGTGGTGATAAGGTGCCGCCCCTCCGCCTGGCGAGCGAACGCCACGCCCTTGATCGCCAGGTTGTCGCTCTCAGTGCCGCAGCTCGTGAAGAGCACTTCGCTCGGCTTGCAGCCCAGGATCTCTGACATCGTGTCGCGACCACGGTCGAGCGCGCGACGCGCGGCGCGGCCGAGACTGTAGATGCTCGATGGGTTACCCCAGATCTCGGAGAAGTACGGCAGCATCGCCTCGACGACTCGAGGGTCGGTCGGAGTGGTCGCCGCGTGGTCAAGATCGATCGGTCGCCTCATGACGTTTCCCCTCTGACAGGCGAAGCCCCTTCGGGCGATTCTAGGAAGCGCCCTGAAACCCGGGCAAGAATGCGTGGCCACCGGAACGACCTCGACGCACCGCCACGAGCAGCAGGGACACGTCTGACGGCGTCACTCCTTGGATCCGTCCCGCCTGGCCGATGGTCGTGGGACCGAACTTGCACAGTTTCTCCCGCGCCTCAGTGCGCAGGCTCGGCACGCTGGCGTAATCCAGCCAGTCTGGGATCCGCAGCTCTTCCAGGCGGCAAAGCTGCTCGATCTGCTGGGCCTGGCGTGCGATGTAGCCGGCGTACTTGACCTCGATCTCGGCCCGTTCGGCGATCTCCTCCGACGCGTCGCCCAGCCCGAGCAGTCCCAGCACAGCAAGCCGTGCGTCTGGCCGTCGGAGGTATTCCAACCCGGTCGTCACATGCGTGACTCCTGGCAAGCCGAGCGCCCTGAGGGCAGGCCACATCTGAGGAGACACGACCGAGCGCCGCAGTTGCTCCACGAGGTCGGTGAGCTCAGCCTGCTTTCGCTCCACCTCGTGATACCGGTCTTCTGGCAGCAGTCCGAGGTCGCGTCCAATGCGACTCAGCCGAGTGTCGGCATTGTCGTGACGAAGCAGCAGGCGATACTCCGCGCGTGAGGTGAACATTCGATACGGCTCGGTCAGCTCTCGCGTCGTGAGATCATCCACCATCACGCCGAGATAGGCTTGCTCGCGCCGCAACACCAGCGGAGAGCCGCGACGCGCCTCCTGGGCCGCGTTGATGCCGGCCAGGAGGCCCTGCCCGGCGGCCTCCTCGTAGCCGGTGGTCCCATTGATCTGGCCGGCCGCGAACAGCCCGGCGACTCGCTTGACGGCAAGTGTGGCTGCCACCTGGTGCGGTGGCAGGAAGTCGTATTCGATCGCGTAGCCGGGGCGGATGATCCGGCACGCCTCGAGGGCCGGAATGGTCCGCAACATGGCGTCCTGGACATCCTCCGGCAGGCTGGTGTTGGCACCCTGGACGTAGACCTCGTTTGTCTCCCAGCCTTCGGGCTCGAGGAAGAGCTGATGGCTGGACTTGTCAGCGAAACGGACGATCTTGTCCTCGATCGAGGGACAGTAGCGCGGCCCGCGACTCCGAATCTGGCCGGTGAACAGCGGTGCTCGGTCCAGGTTGGCACGAACCACCGCGTGCGTTGCCTCGGACGTCTGCACCAGGTACGTCGCCATCTGCGGACGCCAGGCACTCTGCCGCGCGATGGGGTAGGACGGGTTCGGGGACGGGAACGGCCCCAGATCGTGCGCTGGGTCAGGCCAGAAGCTGAAATGGCGCGGCCGCTCGAGGCCGAAGTGAGGCTCAGTCAGCTCGTAGCGGATCGTGGCCGCGTCCACTCGGGGCGGGGTCCCGGTCTTGAGCCGCCCGAGCTCGAGACCGAGCGCCTCCAGACCCCCGGAGAGCGCTGTGGCGGCCTCCTCGCCCGCCCGGCCGGCGGTCTGCTGCCACTGGCCGACATGCACGACGCCTCGCAGCGACGTCCCGGTCGTCAGGACCACCGTACGCCCCCGTGCCACCTCGCCGCCCCGCAGACGAATGCCCCGCACCCGCCACGGCGTCGCGGCTGGGACACGCTCCATGACCAACCCCTCGACCATGCCCTCCCGCAGCTCCAGTCGAGGCTCTGACATCAGCGTCTCCAGCATGCGCTGGCCATATGCTGCCTTGTCGCACTGGGCCCGCAGTGTCTGCACGGCCGGCCCCTTACCGGTGTTAAGGGTGCGGATCTGGACGAACGTCTGATCGGTCGTTCGCCCCATCTGCCCGCCGAGCGCGTCGATCTCTCGCACCATGTGCCCCTTGGCCGGGCCGCCAATGGACGGGTTGCAGGGCATCAGAGCAACGTGGTCCTGGCGCATCGTCACGAGCAGCACCTGACAGTCCATTCGAGCCGAGGCGAGCGCTGCTTCGCACCCGGCGTGCCCCGCGCCCACGACGATCACATCCCAGATCACGCGCACCTGCCCCCCTCTCGCGTAAGCTGGCTCACGTCCCCTTCACACCCTTCCTCCGCGGTCTTCTGACTCACCCGCCCCGGTGGGGAATGCCAGCTTCTCCTCGCCCCCAACGGAGAGGGTCAGGGAGGAGGGTCTCTCCTGCCAGTGGCGGACGCGGCCGAGCGAACGCCAGCCTCGTCCATCGAGAACCCCGCAGCTCGTTCGGTTCTCAGCCGACGTCAATCGACGTGTCAGCGCAGGCCGGCCTGGCTCCACGTCCCCGGGAATCCAAAGATGTTGTACCGTGTAGACCACTTGGTCGTACAAGGCACAACTCGCGAGAGCCCGGACGGGGGACGGCAGGCCATCCGTCTCGACGTACTCCACCAGGATTGCCTCGGCTGACCCCTGGCGTCGGGCGAGGCAGAGCGGCAAAGGCGCCGGCGTGAAGCCGGCCTCATTCGGCGGCAGCGCGCTCCAGGACGCCACCCCTCTGGCGCGACGACCACCTGACTACAGGAGCTCCGGGCGATTGCTGAGCGCCTCCACGATACGTCGAGCGTCGGCTGCGCGATCGCGCGGGCAAACGAACACGGCGTCCGCCGTCTCGATCACCACCAGATCGGAGAGGCCAACCGTGGCGACCGTCCGAGAGGTCGCAACGACAAGACAGTCCCGGGTGTCCAGTGCCACGACGTCCCCACGCGCCACATTCCCCCGCGGGTCCTTCGGGAGCACGTCGTACAGCTCCTTCCAGGAGCCGACGTCGTTCCAGCCAAAACTGGCGGGGATGACGGCGACCTCGGGCGCACGCTCCATGATGCCGGTGTCGATCGTGTCCACCGGAACAGTCGGGTAGACGGCCCGGTAGAGCGCGTCGAACTCCGGCGTGCCGTCAGCGGCGGCGATCCGGGCGAGCGGACGGTAGATGTCGGGCAACAGCGTTCGGAACTGCTCGAGAATCGCCGCCGACGACCAGGCGAAGACTCCGGGATTCCAGTAGTACTCTCCGCTTTGCAGGTACGCCTGCGCCGTCTGTGCGTCCGGCTTCTCGACAAACCGACGCACTCGTTGCACGGGAAAGCGACCGATCCGACAGATCTCCTCGCCGCTCTGGATGTAGCCGAACTGCGGCGACGGCGTCGTTGGGCGAATGCCCATCGTCACGAGCCGCGGCTGCTCCGCCGCCGCCGTGAGCGCCGCGTCCAGCGTGTCGCGGAACTCCGCGTCATCGTCGATGAAGGCGTCCGAGTGGAGCGACGCCCAGACCGCCCCTGGCGAGCGCCGCTCGATGATGAGCGCTGCCATCGCCAGCGTCGCCGCCGTGCCGCGACGCTCTGGCTCCACGAGTATGTTCTCTACCGGCACGTCGGGGAGCTGAGCGCGGATGTCCGCCGCGTGCGAGGCCTCGGTCAGAATGAGCACCCGCTCCGGCGAGACCAGGCTCCGCACGCGGTCGAGGGTGTTCTGGAGCAGCGAACCGGCGCCAACGAGGTTCAGCAACTGCTTCGGCCGCTGGGCACGGCTCAGCGGCCAGAGCCGAGTGCCGCTCCCGCCGGCGAGAATGCCGATGTATCGCTCCGACACAGCGCGTCAGGCTTACCGGGCGGCCGAGGAGCTGAGCACGTCTTCCGCGGATGCCCCGGCCTTGCACGCGGCGACGAAGTCGCGGAACAGCGGGTGAGGTCGATTTGGCCGCGACTTGAACTCCGGGTGGAACTGCGTGCCGAGCATCCAGGGATGGCCGCCCACCTCGGCGATCTCCACCAGCCGACCGTCCGGCGAGAGACCGCTCAGCACCAGTCCCTTCGCGGTGAGCGGCTCGCGGTATTCGTTGTTGAATTCGAAGCGATGGCGGTGCCGCTCGAACACGATCTCCTGCTGGTAGGCCTGGCTCGCGAGCGTACCACGTCGAAGCTGGCAGGGATAGACGCCGAGTCGCATCGTCCCACCTGTGTCCGCGACATCCTGCTGCTCTGGCATGAGGTCGATGACTGGCTGCGGTGAGAACAGGTCGAACTCAGTACTGTTGACCTCCTCGGTGTCCAGTGCTCGGCGTGCAAATTCGATGCACAGCACCTGCATGCCCAGGCAGAGTCCGAGATATGGGACCCGACGCTCGCGCGCGAACCCGGCCGCGCGAATCATGCCCTCCACGCCACGGTAACCAAAGCCGCCCGGCACGACGATGCCGTCGAGCCCTTCCAGGTGCTGCTCCCAGTCGTCTGACTCGAGCACCTGTGAGCTGAGCCACTCCAGCTTTACCCGCTGGTTGTGGTGCCAGGCGGCGTGCTGCAGCGCCTCACGAACGCTGATGTAAGCGTCCTCCAGCTCCATGTACTTGCCGACGACGCCGATGCGCAGCGTGCTCGCGCCGCCCCGGGCCTTCTCCACGAGCAGTCGCCACTCATCCAGCTCGGCCTCTCCCGCCGATATGCCAAGCCGCTCGACCACGAAGTCTCCGAGCCCGGAACGCTCCAGCACGAGGGGCACCTCGTAGATCGTGTCCGCTGTCTCCAGACCGACCACGCCGCGCTTGTCCACGTCGCAGAAGAGCGCGATCTTGTCCTTCAACTCGTCCGGCACGGGGTAGTCAGAGCGGGCTACGATCACGTCGGGCTGGATGCCGATGCTCCGCAGCTCCTTGACGCTGTGCTGGGTTGGCTTGGTCTTCAGCTCCTTCGTTGGCCCGACCATCGGCAACAGCGTCACGTGTATGAAGAAAGTCTCCGCGGGCCCGTCCTCACGATGGACCTGGCGGATTGCCTCGAGGAACGGCTGGCACTCGATGTCGCCAACCGTGCCTCCGACCTCGACGATGACAACGTCGGCACCGGTGAGCCGCGCGACGCGGCGGATCCGCTCCTTGATCTCGTTCGTAATGTGCGGCACCACCTGGATCGTGCCGCCGAGGAAGTCGCCGCGTCGCTCGCGCCCGATCACGCCCGAGTAGATCTGGCCGGTCGTCACGTTGCTGGCTTTCGTCAGATTGACGTCGATGAAACGCTCATAGTGCCCGAGGTCGAGGTCCGTCTCGGCGCCGTCGTCTGTGACGAACACCTCGCCGTGCTGGTACGGACTCATCGTACCGGGATCGACATTGAGGTACGGGTCGAGCTTCATGACCGAGACGTTCACGCCGCGGCTCTTGAGCAGCCGACCGAGGGAAGCGACCGTAATGCCTTTCCCAACGGAAGAAACAACGCCGCCGGTCACGAAGATGAACTTGGTCACGTCGCCCCCTGGAGCTGAATTCGGCGCCTCTTCAACAGAAACCGGCGCCCTTCTTACAAGGGCGCCGGTCTCCAACGAGATCGTATGGCGGCGTTGTCGCCTGGGTCACCGCTCTGCTGCCGCGAATAGTCTACCACCGACCGGGCGGAGTGAACAACGGGCGCCCCGCTGCTCGTGCTGCCGTCAAACGCGCGACGGCCGATAGCACGGCTCGACAGGCTATCCCCGCGCAGCCCCCTCGGCTGCGTCACACCTCTTTCAACCGTTCAATTGCTCCGTCACGCTCCTTCGAGTCGGTATCGAAACACCTATCGCAATGGTGTTGCGAATCGCGGTCGCGGCGGCCTCAGGGCGATCAGGCGGCAGTATGATGGCCGCCGAGCCGTTCACGGAGTAAGACATGGTTTACAGACTGTACATCTACCGCCCAGAGTACGAGGACACCGGCCGGCCGAGCTATCTCGACCCGGTGCTTGTTCAGGAAGGCCTGGACCGACTCGCCGCCGAAGGACCGGGAGGTACGCACGGCGTCTACCGGATCAACGTCGAGCGTGGATCGGGCGTGATCCGTCCGATCTTCGAACAGCCGGGGAACCGCATCGCGGCGCTCACGGTCAAGGTTACCGGGGGGATCGAGCCGGAGCAGGACACGGCGCACAACTTTGCCGAGATCCTGGCCACGGGTCTGGGCGTGGTCCGGATCCACGACCCGCAAACTGACGAGCGCTTCATTCTGCGCCCGGCCTGGTGGGAACGGCTACTAGCGCTCTGGCGAGAGGTCACCCGGGGCCTCAACGTGCGCCCGGCCGCCGCGCCAGTCGCGCGGTAGTTTGATGACGGTGCTCTGCTACCATCAGGCCACGCGCGGCCAGACGTCGCGCTGACAGAGGTGGCCGGGATGATCTATGAGAAGCGCGCGTACTACGCTGTTCCGGGCAAGATGCCCCTGGTCTACAAGCGATTTGAAGAGCACGCGCTGCGTCTCTTCGAGCGCCACGGCATCAGAGTGGTCGGTTTCTGGGAGGCGTACTTCGGACAGAGCAATATTCTCCACTACATGCTGGCATTTGACGACCTTGCGACGCGCGAGGAGCAGTGGTCAGCCTTCGTGGCGGACCCCGACTGGGTCAAGGCGAGGGCGGAAACTGAGGCCAACGGACCGCTGATCGACCACATCGTCGTAGAGATCTGGAAGCCAACCTACTTCTCACCGATGCCGTAGCGCCCGCTACGCACGACCCGTCCCCGCGGCAGCCTGGCCTGTGTGGAGCAGGAGCTATCGCCCGGTCCCAGCGTCCAGTTCCGTGAGCACGTGCTCGATGCCTGCCCAGACTTCACGCTCGACGTCGTCGGCTGGTGCGCTCGCATCGATCACCCGCCAGCGCCGCGGGTCCGCCTCCACGAGCCGGCGGTAACCTTCACGGATGCGCTCGTGGAACGAGAGCGACTCCTGCTCGTAGCGGTTCCAGACGTCGGACAGGCCGGACGAGAAGAGCGATCGCTTCCGCTCGAGGCCTTCCACGGCGGACAGGTCCAGCATGAAGGTGACGTCTGGCCGCAGACCGCCGGTGGCGAACTCCAGCACGCGGTAGACCTGCGCCTGGTCAAGCCCGCGACCGAACACCTGATAGGCGAGCGTTGAGTCCGCGTAGCGGTCCGAGATGACGGTGAGCCCGTCCGCCAGGGCTGGCCGGATGATCTCGTCCACGAGCTGGGCCCGGGCCACGCAGTAGAGCAGCGTCTCGGCCCGCGCGTTGATGCTGAACCCTCGCTCGGGAAGCACGAGCCCCCGAACCTGGTCGCCAAGCTGCGTGCCGCCGGGCTCGCGGGTCACGATCGCGCTGCGTCCCGCTTCGCGAAGGCGCAGGAGGAGCCGCCGCGCCTGGGTGGTCTTTCCCGCGCCTTCGGGCCCCTCGAACGTCACGAACAGGCCGCCCGGATATCGCCGCTTGCCATCCACCGCGCTTACTCCCCCGCGCGGCGAGCGATCCGGACGCGGCGGAACGGCTCGCGCCCCGTGCTCGAGGAGCTGAGGCTGTACTGCTCGATCAGCTCGTGCTGCAGCCGCCGAATGTAGCCGTTCTGCGGCGCCAGCTCGACCGGCTTGTTGTCATCCAGCACGCGCGCGATGGCCTCTTCCGTCTCCTGCAGCGCGCTGGCTGTCGAGGCGCTCTGCCCGTACAGGTCCTGGTGGACGATGCGCGAGACGGCCTCCTCGATCTGGCCGACGCTGGTGCTCCGCAGCACGTAGATCGGCGTGCCGTTGGCCTCCGCGTCGCGTAATGCCTGGGGCTTACGCCGGTAGTAGTTCTTGACGGTCAGGACGACGTCTGCCTCGTCGAGATCGCTGGTCACACGGGCGGGCAGGCCGTGCACCAGCGATTCGAGGCGCGATCGGTTCACTCCGTACGGGTAGATCCCGACAGCCTCGCCCGGCGCGCGTCCCGCGTGCTGCGTCGACGCGCGGTCGTGGCTCGCCGGCTCCGCGTCCCGTTGCGCGGGGCGCTCTGCAGCGCGGGCGTCTCGCTCAGCGTTTCGACGATTGCGCTCGTGGCGACGCTCTGTCAGATACCGCTCGCCAAGAAAGCCGCCTTCACGACCCGGCTGGGGCGTCGGCGGCGGCACCTCCGAACGGACCTGGCCGGCCTCGTCGCGGAAACGGATGGTCGGAGGGTGGTGCATGCCGCGCAGGAAATCGTCGACCGTTTCGGCGACATCCTCGTGAACGGCTACGCGCGCCCAGTTCTGGATCTCGATCATGATGTCGAACGTCGGCGACGCCTTGCGCTCGAGCACGGACTTCTGGGTGCCTCGCCGGCGCGCCTCCTCGTCGCCGAGCGTGACCGTCTGAATACCGCCCACCAGGTCGTTCAGGGTCGGGTTGTTGACCAGGTTCTCCAGGGTGTTGCCATGCGCCGTGGCGATGAGCTGAACACCCCGCTCGGCGATCGTCCGCGCGGCCTGCGTCTCCAGCTCTGTCCCGATCTCGTCGATCACGATCACTTCCGGCATGTGGTTCTCGACCGCTTCGATCATCACTGCGTGCTGCTGACTCGGCGTCCGCACTTGCATCCGCCGCGCCCGCCCGATGGCCGGATGCGGTATATCGCCGTCGCCGCCAATCTCGTTCGAGGTGTCGACGATGATGACTCGCTTGCGCAGATCGTCGGCGAGCACTCGCGCGGCTTCACGCAGCATCGTTGTCTTACCCACGCCGGGACGCCCCATCATGAGGATGCTCTTGCCCGCTTCCACCAGGTCGCGCACAATACCGATCGTTCCGAAGACAGCACGACCGACGCGGCAGGTCAGGCCGACAATGCGGCCTTCGCGGTTGCGGATGGCTGAGATACGATGGAGTGTCCGTTCAATTCCAGCGCGATTGTCGTCTCCAAAGAGCCCGATGCGCTGAATGACGTAGTCGAGGTCTGCCTGCTCGACGGGCTCGTTCCCGAGGATCATCTCCTCGCCCGGAAAGCGCGCTTCGGCCTCCCGGCCCAGGTCCATCACGACTTCGAGCAGCTCGTGGCGTCGCTTCATCTGCTCGAGCGGCCCGCGGATCGGCGGCGGCAGGACGTCAAGCAGTTGGTCCAGATCGTCGACCACGACTCGCCGCGGGTCCGCGACGAGCTCGAGGGCGGCGTACCGTTCGTCTGAGCCAGGTTGAGGCCTGGCGTTGTCTGTCGTCATCGGAGAGCTCTCTCCGAGCGCCGTGCTCCGCTCCGTCTGGCTCAGGTCAGCCTCCTACCACGTTGGCTGGGACCAGCTTCGTCGAGGGGGCGCGCGCGGCAAGCTGGCGGACGAGGATCTCGATCTCGCCGGCGACGCTGAAACCGCTGCGCGAGAGCGCCGACAGCAGCGGTCCCTGGTAGTCACGCGCAATAGCGTACACCGGCGCCCTCTGGCTTACCTGGGTCAGCGCGTACCCAACCAGGCGATCGAGCAAGCTCTGGTGTTTCGGATCCACCCGGATCTCCAGGAACTGGCTCTGCTGTCCGTACGTCACCTCCATCCACCCGATGAGACCGGAGCCCATCTCCCAGACGTACTGGTGGCGATCCCCGAAGAGCGTGGGAGCCCACTTCTTCGATCCGCGGTGCAGCGCGGACCATTCCTCGTAGGTCATGGCCTCTGCGCTTCGAACGACGGCCGGGACCGCGGCGTTGTAGAGCTGGAAGAGCGCCTGCTCGTCGGCGCGAAGCCGCGGCCTCGCCGCGATGACGTTCCCGGTCTCCACCTGGAACGGGGGGGTGAGCTTGAAGAGTGTTGAGCCGGCGTAACGCTCGAAACCAGTGCGCCGCGCGACCCGGACACCCTCTCCCGCCGCGGGAACGTCGAGGAACACTCGTCGCGCGGCCCGCGCGACGGCTGTGGCGCAGGCGTGCTCCAGGAGCGCCTCGGCCGCGTCATCGCGCTGGCCATAGAAGTGCTCGACGTCCCAGACGATGCCGTCGCAGCGATGCGTTGCGACCAGATAGCCGACGATGGACCGGCCTTCAATAGCCACCCACTGCCGGCGGCGAGTCCTGCCAGGTGCAGTCGCCGCGCGGGCGAGCCAGCCGAGGCCCAGGTGGCCGCTCTCAGG
>JADZDV010000258.1 GCA_020850915.1 Chloroflexota bacterium
ATCTGGGGCGCGCTGTTCGGAGCGGCGGCTGTGGTCCTGCTCGCGGAACTGCTGCGCGACCTCCTCCCCAGCCTGCTGGGCAAGACGGATGGCGGCGAGCAGGAGACCATCGTCTTCGGCTTGATCCTCGTCGCGATCATGGTGTTCCTCCCCCAGGGTCTCACCCGCGGGGTCCTCGACATGTTTCGGAGGCACGCGGCGCTCCGAGATGGTCAGGTGGTGCCGGAGGCAGAGCCGCGCGCCCAGTCGCTCCGCGGGGACCTTGGACCGGCCTCCAGTCGGCCGGAGAGCGAGTCCCCGGTCCCGGCCCGGGGGGCGCGATGAGAGGGGCGCCGGGCGGAGTGCCGGTCCGTGGCCGTTGACGGCGTGCTGCTGCAGACCCGCTCACTGTGTCGGCGCTTCGGTGGGGTGGCGGCGTTATCCAACGTGGACGTCGAGGCGCAGCGAGGCGAGATCCTGGCTGTGATCGGCCCAAACGGCGCGGGCAAGACCACCCTGCTCAACGTCATCAGCGGCGTGCTGCCGCCGACGGCCGGCCAGGTCGCTTTTGGCGGTCGGCAGATAGCCGGCCTGCCGCCCCACCGCGTCGCGGCGCTGGGCATGGCCCGCACGTTCCAGAACCTGCAGCTCTTCGCCCAGATGACGGTGCTGGAGAACGTGTTGGTGGCCAGGGAGGCGAAGGGCCGGTCTGGGCTGCTGTCTGCCGCGCTCCGTTTACCTGGCTCTCGTGCGGAAGAGGGGCAGTTACGCCGTGAGGCGTGGAGCATCCTGACAAGCATGGGTCTGGAGGAACGCGCCCCGTTCCTGGCCTCGGCGCTGCCGTTTGGCCAGCAACGCCTGCTGGAGATCGCTCGCGCTCTGGCCACCGAGCCGCTGCTGCTGCTGCTGGACGAACCGGCGGCGGGTCTGTCCGCGGCGGAGCGTGACGACCGGGTGCACGTTATCCGTGGCATCCGCGACCGGGGCACCACGATCTTCCTGGTCGAGCACGACATGGGTCTGGTGATGGAGCTGGCCGACCGGGTGGTCGTTCTGGACAACGGAGAGAAGATCGCGGACGCGCCCCCGGCGCGGGTGCAGAGCGATGCTCGCGTCATCGCGGCCTACCTGGGAGGCGAGGACACGTGAGCGCTCCGTTGCTGCGAGTTGAGGATCTCGTCGCGTGCTACGGCCAGATCGCCGCGCTGAAGGGCGTCTCGCCGTGGGTGGATCGTGGCGAGATCGTGGCCATTATCGGCGCCAACGGGGCTGGTAAGACCACGCTGCTGAGCGCGATCTCTGGCCTGCTGCTGCCACGTCGCGGGCGGCTGTGGCTCGACGGACAGGAGATCACTGGTCTGCCAGCGGAGCGAGTCGTCAGTCTGGGCATCGCCCACGTCCCGGAGCGACGACAGGTGTTCGCCAGCCTGTCCGTGGAGGAGAACCTGCTGCTGGGAGCCTACCACCGGCTGCGACACGAGCCTGGTCGCCAGATTCGGAGCACGATGGACGAGATGATGGCGCTCTTCCCCGCCCTGGCCGAGCGTAAGCGACAACTGGCGGGCACGCTGTCCGGCGGCCAGCAGCAGATGCTTGCAATCGCGCGTGGGCTCATGGCCCGCCCCAGACTGCTGCTGCTCGACGAGCCGTCGCTCGGATTGGCACCAATGGTCGCGCGCGAGATCTTCGAGACCATCCGTGCATTGCCTGAGCGGGGCGCTGCCGTCATGCTCGTGGAGCAGAACGCTCACGCGGCCTTGCGCCTGGCGAGCCGCGGCTACGTTCTGGAGACGGGTAACGTGGTCCTCAGCGGCCCCGCCGCCGAGCTGCTCAGCGACCCCCGAGTCCGCGGCGCCTATCTTGGGGGGCGCAACCGGCACGCCGTTCCGCCAGGCGAGCCTGCGCCGCTCGAGCCGCCGCGCCTCGCGCCGGCCGGCTGACCGAGCGCCAGCCCGTGCTCTTCGACCATCGGCTGCTCGCGCGGCTGGGGGCTCCTGGTGCTCGATCGAGAGCCGGGAATCCCGCGTCGGCGGACTGGAGCCCGGGTCGACAAGGTCTTGGAGGGGGCAGGCCGGCCGGTAGCCCTGGCGACAGGACACGACGACGGCAGTGCGACGAAGCCCGCCGGAACCGCCCAGGTTGCGTACACAGTCCGTACTCACAGGATGAGTGGAGGTATGGGAACCTGCGCAGGTCGAATGAGCTTCCATGCGTGAGGGATCGCCGTCGCTACCGTCCGTGCCTAGCTGCCCGGCAACCTGGCCACCAGGGGACAGTCGCCAGAGGCCGTCGCCCAGCTCCCGGAGGGAGAGATCCTGAGGCGGAGACCGCCGCTCCTGATCCCCCGCGCCTGTCAGCGCCCGCGCCTCCTGTCGGACTGACTCAGTACATCGGGCCGTAGTAGTAGCGCCAGAAGTCGGGATCGTCCGAGGCCCAGGCGGGCCCGAAGCTCCTCTCGAAGAACCTCCCGAGGCGCGAAAAGAGGCGGTTCCAGGGGGACTGCCCGGCCTCGACGGCGTTCACGACGTCACTGAGGTGCTCTGGGAGATTGGCGAGCTCCTCTTTGGGCAGGTAGGACAACGCGCCATTGACGATCGAGGCTTTCAGCGTCTGGGGATTCATCGCATGGGCGGTGAGCATCACGGTGGGTATCCGCTGGTTCACCGTCTGGGTCAGCAGACCCATGCCGTCGACGCCCATGATGTCCAGGATCGCCAGGTCGTACGTTTCACCGGGCGCGGCCAATCGGTCCACCGCCTCCTGGTAGCTCCTGGCGCAATCGACCTGGGCGCCATCCAAGATGTCGACAATCGTTTCGAGGATGTCGGGCTCGTCATCCACCGCCAGGATCCTCAGTCCATCGATGCGCGAACTGGTGTTAGGCTCCGACATGCCAGATCTCTCCTCTCGCTATCGTTCAGCTCGTTTGTGTCCGGGCTTGTCCGTGGGGGACCGCGAAGCGGAACGTTGCCCCGTGCCCCGGCGCGCTCTCCAGGAAGATATCGCCACCCAACCGGCGTGCCAGGACCAGCGCGCCCGCCAGCCCTAACCCGTGTCCCTGACGCTCCAGACCGTCAATGGCGGGTACCTGCTTATAGCGCTGAAACACCGCTGTGTGATGTTCCGGCGAGATTCCCGGTCCGTCGTCGCTCACAGCGATGACGAGGCTGTCGCCCTGCTGGTAGAGCGAGACATCAACCGAGCGAACGCGATAGTGCAGCGCGTTCAGGATCAGATTGCCGACAATGAGATCAAACTTGAAAAGATCTTGACGAATACGCAAACGATCGACGCCGGGCGCCGTTGTGAGTCTGACTCCATGCTGGGCGAGCACGGCCAGTCTCTCGCCGTCAGAGCTTGCATCGGGCAATCGATCCACGCGCTCGCCGCCGATGCTTTCGACCGATTCGAGCAGGACGTTGAGCACGGCTTCTGTCGGGTCAAAGGCCGAGAACGCGAACTCGGAAGATTCGGCTCGTCCCACCTCCAGCAGGAGCTCGACCAGCCTCCGGCCGCGCATGGCGCCGCGAAGGACGCGCCGCAACGTCTTCTCCTGGCGCTCGGTCAGCGGTCCCAGCCGTGGTGGCTGCTCGAGGAGGGTGAGCGTTGAAGCCTCGACGAGTGCGAGCGGGTTCTTGAGCTCGTGCACCAGCAATTGGATATCAAGCTCGCGGAAGAACTCGCTGAGGATGACTTCCGAGGGCGTGAACTGATCTGACATTCCTTATCCGTCGCCTCTCAGTGGCGGTCCCGCGGCGCCAGCAGCGCTGCTGGGAACTCGAGCGCAAAGACGCTGCCCGTGCCGGGCATGCTCGTGAAGTGAAGCTCAAAGCCGTGGCGTTCAGAGAAGAGCTTGATCCGTTGCAGGTCGAGACCTTTCCCGCCGGCACCGAAGTCGTAGGGTTGGCCCGACGAGTAGCTGCTGGTAGACCCCGCGTGGACGAAGCCGAAGAATAGCTGCTTCTGCAGCTCGGCGTCGATGCCGACGCCGTCGTCGCGAACCTCGAGGGTGAGCCCTCCGTTGGTCGCGCGCCAGGAGACGTGGACGGATCCGCCGTCCGGTGTGGCTTCGATCGCGTTGCGCAGCAGGCCACGAAACGACTTGAACAGGACGGCTTCCGGGAGGCACAGGGCAGGGCCCGCTTCGAGTGTCAGCTCCAGTGCGACCTGGCGATGCTGGAAGTCGCCGCGCAGCTCCTCCAGCACCCGGGGGAGCCACTCGTCAACCAGCAGCGGCCCGGAATACGGATCGGGCTCGACCGCGTAGATTTCGGCGATTCGCTGCGCCATGCGCTCACTCAGCCAGGCCGGCGCGCCTTGCTCGTCCGCGACGCTTCCGAGGAGGTCCTGGCAGCGGTCCAGGAGATCGGCAAGCAGAGTGTCTGCTCTGGAACGGCTCTGCTCGGCGATGTCCGAGGCCTCAACCTGAAGCTCTACCAGTCGGTCGACGGCGCGCTGCAAGCGCTCCGCGATGGCCCGCGTTCGCCGGGGCTCCTGCACCGCGGCCCACTTCCGGAGCAGCGTGCAAGATGCCGAGATCACCGCGAGCGGCGTCTTCAGTTCGTGGGAGAGGTGATCGATCATCTTAGTCTTCGCGTTACTCTGAACCTCGAGGACTCGGTCCTTCTCGATATAAGCCTCGATCAGCCTGGCACGCTCGATGGCGACCGAGACATGCGCGGCGATGCCCCGGAGCAGCGATTCGTCTTCTCGGTCGAACACGCCCAGGCCACGCTTGTTCAGGACCTGGACGACTCCCACGAGCTCGTCCTGTCCCCCTATGAGCGGCATGGTAAGGATCGAGCGGGTCCGGTACCCGGTCCGCCGGTCAAAATCCCGGTTGAAGCGTGGGTCGGCGTACACGTCGGGGATATTTGCCACGATTCGGGTCCTCGCGACCTCCCCGGCGATGCCCTGGCCGACCGCGAGTCGAATCTCCTGGATCTCCAGATGGTCGGCGGTCTTGCTCCACAACTCGTCGCGCTCCCGGTCGTAGAGAAAGAGGGTGGCACGCTCGGCGTCGAGCACCTCGGCAGTCTTGCCGATGATCGTGGCCAGGAGATCGTCGAGTCGCACCTGGCTCGCCAGCGCCATGGAGACTTCGAGCAGAATGCCCAGATTTCGCGTCTGGCGTGTTGGCTCCGGCTGGTTCATCAGCAATCCGCCAGTCTCCGTGGCTCGCCCTCACCGTGGAGCTCCGCGGTCGTGGTCAACTTGCGAGGTCTCCCGCGGGCTCATAGTACCAGCCGCGCTGCCTCACACGCTCCAACCCGCGGAGCGAGCAACCGGCGACGGCGCAGCGGGCGCCAACGGGGCGACATCCCAGGGTTCGCACGGCTGGAGTAATATCCATCTCGTTCGCCCAATCTGCTGCTGGGTCAAGCGAGTCACCCGCGCGCGACAGGCGGAGCGGAGGGAGGCAGGTGGGCCTGTCATCATCTTGTCCGCGAGGACACACATGCAGGATGCACCGCGGTGAGTGAATCAAAGATCATCTACACGCATACCGACGAAGCGCCGCTTCTCGCAACGTACTCATTCCTGCCCGTGATCTCGGCGTACGCTGCCAGGGCCGGCGTGTCCATCGAGACCAGGGACATCTCGCTGGCGGGGCGGATCATCGCCAACTTTCCCGAGTACCTGGACCCGGAGCAGCGGATTGGCGATGCGCTCGCAGAGCTCGGGGCACTGACGCTGCGGCCCGAGGCCAACATCATCAAGCTGCCGAACATCAGCGCCTCCGTGCCGCAAGTGAAGGAAGCGATCTCCGAGCTGCAGCAGCAGGGATATGCCCTGCCTGACTTTCCGGACGCGCCGAAGACGGAGGAGGAGCAGGCCGTTCGGGCGCGCTACGGCCGGGTGCTCGGGAGCGCCGTCAACCCGGTGCTTCGAGAGGGGAACTCGGACCGGCGTGCTCCCGCGTCGGTCAAACGGTACGCCAGGAGCCATCCGCACTCCATGGGACCATGGAGTGCGGAGTCGCGGACCAACGTGGCGACAATGTCCAGCGGCGACTTCCGCCACTCGGAGACGTCCGCGGTCATACAGGTGGACGGATCGCTTCGCGTCGAGCTGGTGCGCGAGGATGGGTCTACCTCGGTACTGCGCGAGTCGGTGCCGGTGCAGGCGGGAGAGATTGTCGACGCGAGCGTGATGAACGTTGCTGTCCTGCGCGAGTTCCTCATCCGGCAGATCACGCGCGCCAAGGACGACGGCGTTCTCTTCTCGCTGCAGGTCAAGGCCACGATGATGCGAGTCTCAGACCCCATCATCTTCGGTCACGCCGTCCAGGCGTTCTTCCCCCGCCTCTTCTCCCGGTACGGTGGGGCGTTGGCCAGTGTGGGCGGCGATCCGGACCAGGGGCTGGGGGCTGTGCTCCAGGCGGCGCAGAAGCTGCCGGAGGACCAGCGAGCGGGGGTGGAAACCGCCGTTCGCGAGGATCTCGCCAGTGGCCCCGCGTTGGCGATGGTCGATTCGAAGAACGGCATTTCCGGCCTGCACGTGCCCAGCGACGTGATCATCGACGCCTCGATGCCGGCCATGATTCGCAACTCTGGGCACATGTGGGGGCCGGACGGAAGAGAGGC
>JADZDV010000259.1 GCA_020850915.1 Chloroflexota bacterium
GAGCAGCGTCGTCGCGGCGCGGTTACAGAACGTCAAGCCCAACCGACGATCGCAGGCGATGAGGCCATCACGCGAGAGATCCGCCAGATCCCGCAGTGTCCGCCGCTCCTCGTCACGCTCAGCGAGCGCTGTGCAGGATGCGTCGCCCCTGGGAACGATCGTCGTCGTGGACGGAGCACGGACCAGCGCGACCAGCCGCTCTAGAAAGCTCACGACGGCTCAGCTCCCCGCTGGCTCACGTGGCCGCAAAGGGCCGAGACGCTCGCGTTCCACTGTCAGATAGGCGGTCTCAGCGATGACCCGCAGTGCCCGGGCCTGCCGCAACCAGCCCCCGCTGCTCGACTCGGCGCAATCCTGCATGCGCCGCCGCAGTCGCGGGCACCTAACGTGCTTTCGGGAGCGGCACCGCGACACCGCCTCGAGCGTCGTGACCGCGATCGAGCCTCTGGCAAGACAGGTTGGCACTGTCGCATACTCGCCAGTCTCGGTCACCTGCGTGGCAGCGTAGGTGAGGAACGGGCAGGAATCGAGGAGACTGTCTTCCATCGCCCCTAGAACGGCCACCAGCTCCGACGGGGTGTCGAGAGACGCTCGACCTCGGAGCGCAAGGCCGCGAGCTCACGGCTCTGCGTCTCCAGGAGCGGCGCCAGGCGCGCACGCGCGGCGCTTGCGACCTCGACCTGGGCGCGCAGCTTGCCCAGCTCCTCAGCCTGTTGTCGTATCGTCTCTTCCTGCTGGGCCAGTCGGTTCACCAGCGGTTCGACGATGGAGCCGGCCATCTCAGCCAGAGACCGGGTGCGGTCCTGTGCGATCGAATTCGGGTCTACCGCTTCCAGTTCGAGCCCGGCTTGCCCCGGAGCGCTCGCATCCGGCGCGACGAGCAGCGCCCCATCCGGCGCTCGCGTTGCCCGCATCGTTTGGGTCGCCACGCGACGGTAGATCACGCGCTCCGGCACGCCGAGCTCCAGGGCGGCCTGGCTGACCGTGAGCCAGTGCCGGTCGGCAGGGGACTGCCCGGCCGTCAACTGGCTGGTGTCGATCATGTTGAGCCTCCTCGCCCCGTCCGCGGACGTCGCCGGCCAGAATATCACCGCTGGCCGGCAGGTTTCGTTACAGAATGCTCACAGTCTGACCCGGGTCGAGATCAAACGGTCTGTGGCGCGCTCGTCTCGTCGTCAGATGTGCTTGATCGACTCCGAGAATGCCCCCGCCTTGCGGGGGTGCAGCGATCTGGGTGAGAATTCGTGCCGATACAGCGGACGTGCTACCCGGAGCCATTCAGTCTGATGCCTGCGTCTACCGCCGAGACGGGCGCCCCGACGGCCGTTACGAGCCTCTCCATCGTGGTCCCGGCCCTGAATGAAGAGAACGGGATCGACGAGATGCTTGACCGCATCCTCGGTCAGCGGGAGGCGCTGAAATCGGTGGGCGTCGACGAGCTGGAAGTCATCGTCGTGGACGACGGCTCTCGAGACGCCACGGCCGAGCGTGTCCTGAGCCATGCCGACGTACGTCTGGTGCGCCACAACGTCAATCGCGGCTACGGCGCTGCGCTCAAAACCGGCTTTTCGTCCGCGCGCGGAGCGTGGCTCGCGTTCCTGGACGCCGACGGAACGTACCCACCGGAGTCGTTTGCCGATCTCTGCCGTGAGGCGCTCGAGAGCGATGCCGATATCGTGATCGGCTCGCGCATGCTTGGGACTGACAGCGAGATGCCGCTGGTCCGCCGCGTCGGCAACACGATGTTCGCCAGCCTGCTGAGCGTCGTCGGCGCGCGCCGCATCTCAGACAGCGCCAGCGGCATGCGCGTCTTCAAGCGGAGCGCGCTCTCGCGGCTGTACCCGCTACCCGATGGGCTGGACTTCACCCCGGCTATGAGCACGCGGGCGCTCTACGAAGAGATGCGCATGGTCGAGCTGCCGATCCCGTACCGCGAGCGAGTCGGCCGCTCAAAGCTCAATCCCGCCAGGGACGGCGTCCGGTTTCTTCGATCGATCCTCTGGACCGCCGCCCTGTACAACCCTCTGGGCATCTTCGGCTCCTTTGGCGCGCTGTTCCTCCTCCTGGCCGGCCTGTTCGCCGTTGGCCCAATCGCCTTCTACCTGACCCACCGCCAGGTCCCGGAGGACTCGATCTACCGCATCTTCGCTATCTTGATGCTCAGCGTAGCCGGCATGAACGTCCTGGCGTTCGGCGCCGCCAGCCGAGCGATCGTCGGCCTGCTGCCGGGCCGGCGGGAGCGCCGGCCGCTGCTGGGGCGCCGGAGCCGCGCGTTGCTCGCGTGGGCCGGACTGGCGATGTTCGTGGTTGGCTCGGCGATGGTGACGCCATCCATCCTCCAATGGCTCGCCACGCGCTCGATCTCCTACCACTGGTCCTGGCTGGCCGCCGGCGGCACGCTGCAGCTCTTCGGCCTCCAGCTCGTCACGTGGTTCGTGCTGATTACCATGCTCACGGATCTGCTGAGCCGGCCCGACCGCGCGGACCGCGACCTGCGGGGCGTCGAGTAGTCGGACGCTACGGGCGGCGGCGGAGCCGGCCACCTGCCCGAACGCCCGCTGCTAGCCAGACCAGACCACACCCCATAATGGCGCAGAGTGTCGGGTCCATCGGGTAGCGATAGCGCCACTCGATGCCCACCAGAAAGGCGCTGGCCAGGAGCATCCCCAGCGCGGAGGCGGCGATCAGCAGGACCGTCCATGTGCGCCGTACCGCGGCCAGTCCGAGTCCCGCGAAGAGCAGGCCGCCCAGCAACACGCTCCAGCGCGGGGGATCGAACAGCGAGGAGACGAGCTGCGCCTGCTCGAATTGATGGTCCTCGGCCGCCGTAGGCACCGGGAAGAGGTACTGAACACGGTCGTCCCAGCGCGTGCCTCGCCACGGCGTCCAATCCTGGCGAAGCCGCGTGGGGCGACCGACAAGCATGCGAGCGAACATGTCCAGCGAGCCAGCGACGTAGTACATCGGCTTCTGGGCGATCGCCCCGAGCGCGATGTCGCGCATGGCCCGGTCGGCCTCGGCCGAGCTGAGACGCAGCTCGTCGCGCAGGCGACGCGCCATGTCAAAAACGGAATCCCGGGCAGCCTCTTCTCGGAAGATGCGCCGCTCTGCCCGCGGCCGATCCTCGCCCGGCGGCGCGCGGAACTCGAACTCCTGGTCGAGGCGAATCGTGCGGACCGCCAGCCCTTCGCCAAGTCCGCCCGCGATGGAGAAGCTGCCCTGAACGACCTGGTTCCGCACCATCCACGGCAGGACAGTCACAGCGTACATCGAGGCGATCACCAGCGCGCCGCGCAAGGCCGCTTTCCAGCGAGGGAACGCGACAACGACCGCGACCACCGCTAGTGGGAGGACGATCTGCGCCACCGGCCGGGTCAGTGCCGCCAGCCCGAGCAGCACGCCGGCGATCGCCAGGCTCCTCGTCGAGCGGCGCAGCAGTGCGTGGAGCAAACCCAGGTGCATGGCCGTGACCAGCAGGCCGAAGAGCGTCTCGCTCATCACGTACTGCTCGGTCACCAGCAGCGGTCCGCTCAGCGCGGTCAGCGCTCCGGCCACAACCCCCGCCCCCCGACCCGCCCAGAGGCGACCGAGGGCAAACGCGAGCAGGGCAGTGACAACGCCAGCGAGGTGCTGGAGCACGAGCAGGCCAGTGACGTCCTGGGAGCCGAAGACCCAGAGCGCCGCGGCCACAAACACCGAATAACCGGGCGGGCGCTTGAAGATCGTGTCGAGCGGTCCGCCCCGAGCAAGCTGCCAACCGGGCAGCAGGTAGCTGAGGCTGTCGTTGGTGATGAACGGTGGGGCGCGAAAGGAGAAGCTCGCTCGGATGAGCGTTGCCGCGAGGGCGATCGCTGCCACAGCGACGACATCGGGGTGAGAGGATAGCCAGCGGGCCGCGAACTGCCAGGTGATAGCTGCTGAGTCGCGCCGCGCAGATACCGCTCTGGCCGGTACGGCGGGCACGCTCACGCGAGCTTGTCTCCTGCCAGCCTCCGTCGCAGACGGCTCACCGCCTGCTACCAGCCCGCTTCGAGCCGCTCAATGAGCCGGGCCGGAAGGCCAGCCTCGCGCATCTGTCGCTGCGTGGTGGCGATGTCGTACTCGACTCGGTGCCAGACCGCGGTCAGACCGCCGAGGTCGAGCAGCATGTACGAGGCGCGTGGGTCGTCGTCACGCGGCTGGCCCACACTGCCGGCGTTGAGCATCCAGCGCACCGACGGGTCGGAGAGGTCCAGCGCGCGGCCGTCCTCGACGCGCTCGCCATCCACTCGGCGCAAGCCAGGCAATCGTCGACCGCCCAGCCGGAAGTACGACGGCACGTGGGTGTGGCCAAACAGACACAGCCTGGTGGAGAAGTAGCGAAAGCTGGTCTCGGCCACTCCAGTGTCCAGCACGTACTCCCAGATCGGGTCTCGTGGACTGCCGTGCACGAGCGTCATGTCGTCTTGATCTACCCGCTCCGGCAGCCCACGTAGGAATTCGGCGATCCCGGGCTCCAGCGTCGCCGCTGTCCAGACGGCTGCCGCGGCGGCGAGCGGATTAAACGCCTCTGTGCTCAATTTGCCCGTAGTTGCCCATTCGTGGTTGCCGGCGATCAACAGCGTCGGTAGCGACTGGAGCAGGCGCACGCACTCGTTGGGTCTGGGGCCGTAGCCTACCGAGTCGCCCGTGACCCAGATGGCATCGACCGATCCCATCGCCTCCACGACTGCCTCGAGTGCGACGAGATTCGCATGAATGTCTGAGATCACGCCAACTAGCACGCGGCACGCTCCAGCCAGTGAGTGTAGCAGTCGCGGCAGCGGTGCGCGCTGGCGCCATCGGCATCAGGCAGAACTCGGGCGCGTTGCTGGTCAGCAGGTAGAATGCTGAAGGTATGAAGCGCACCCAGATTCCCTCGCGCGGCGCATCGCAAGACCGGTCGGCGGGGCTCCGAGGCATCGGCGAATTCGGCCTCATCGCCAGGCTCAGCAACATCCTGGCCGCGTCCGGCCTACCGACAGACGCCGCGCCGCCGAGCCTCGGGATCGGAGATGACGCGGCCATCTGGACTCCAACACCTGGCCACGCACTGGCTGTGACGACAGACGCCCTGGTCGAAGGCGTGCACTTCGATCTTCGCACGACCTCCTGGCGCGATCTGGGGTGGAAGACGCTCGGCGTGAACCTGAGCGACCTCGCCGGCATGGGGGCAACTGCCCGCTTCGCACTGATCGCCCTCACCCTGCGCGATGGCGTAGCAGTGGCGGACGTCGAGGAGCTGTACCGCGGCATGGCGGAGCTGGCGCAGCAGAGCGGCGTACGGATCATCGGCGGCGACACGGTCTCCGGCCCGTGCGTCCATCTCTGCGTGACCGCCTTCGGCGAGCTCAGCAGCGGAAGCTTGCGCCGCGATCGCGGCCTGGCTGGCGACCTGGTCGCGGTGACCGGCACGCTGGGTGCCTCCGCGGGTGGACTTGCCCTACTCGAGAGAGGCGTGCTGGCGGACCGATCGGTCGAATGCACGCCCGGGGCGGCCTGGGAGCAGGAGTTGATCGACGCTCATCTGCGGCCACGGCCGCGCCTCAGCGAGGGACTGGCGCTGGTGGCGTCTGGAGTAGCATGCGGCATGGACGTAAGCGACGGGCTGATGGGAGACCTGTCGCACATCTGTGAACGGTCAGGCAAGCTCGCGCTGTTAGAGCGTGCGAAGGTGCCCGTGTCCCCCGCGCTGGAGCGTGTGTTCGGCGAGCGGTCGCGCGAGCTCGCCATCGCGGGCGGCGAGGACTATGAGCTGCTCGTCACCCTGTCCTCCGAGCGGCTTTCCGCGACGCAGGCTGCGCTCGGGACGCTCGACTGCCCGCTCACCGTTGTCGGCCGCCTCGAGGAGCCGGACGAGCGCGGGCCGCGCGTCGTGCTCCTGGGCGAATACGGAGAGGAGGTTGCCGACCTGCCGCGCTCCTGGGACCACTTCCGGGGGGATGCGTGAGGGGGGCGGTGACCGTGCTCAGCCGTTCGGCCGCTGAGACACGCCGGCTTGGCGCGCGACTCGGGGCCGCCGCGCGAGCCGGCGATACGTTTCTGCTCGACGGCGGATTCGGCGTGGGCAAGACGGTGCTCGTGCAGGGAATGGCCGAAGGGCTCGGCGTCGAGACCAACATCACCAGCCCGTCGTTCGTCATGATGACCGAGCACCGTGGGCGGCTGATGCTCCACCACATGGATCTGTACCGGCTGGAGCGGAGGGACCCGGACCTCGAAAGTGCTATTGAGGAGCTGATGGACGCTGGAGGTGTGCTAGCGATCGAGTGGCCCGGCCTGCTGCCGCCCGACCTGGCAGCAGACACGCACCTGATCCGACTTGGTTGGGTGGACGAGAACGTGCGACAGATCGAGGTGTCGTCCGACGATCCACGGGTGATCGAGGCGGCCCGCGTCGAGGCCACAGAGGCAAGGGCTGACTGAGCGATGTTGCTGGCCATCGACACCGCGACGTCGACCGCCGGGCTCGCCCTCTATGCTGGGGAGCCTGTCGCGGAGCAGCTCTGGAAGGCCGGCCGCTCGCATTCGACCCAGCTTCTGGGCCAGATCGATCATCTGCTGAAGCTGGTTGGCGTCGAGCGAGAGCAGCTCACCGCGCTCGCGGTGGCGACAGGTCCTGGCTCGTACACTGGCCTGCGAGTCGGCATCGCGGTGGTGCAGGGGCTGGCATTCGCGCTCGGATTACCAGCCTATGGGGTCAACACGCTGGACGTGCTCGCCGCGGCGCACGACGCGGGCGTGCCGCTGCCGATCCGGCCAGTGCTCGAGGCCGGTCGAAGTCGCCTGGCCACCGCGCTCTACCGACGCGAGAGCGGTTCGCTCGCTCGGGTGGAAGAGGTGCGAGGCGTGTCGATCGCCGAACTGATCGACCTCGTCGACCAGCCGGTCCTGGTGTGCGGCGATCTCACACGGGAGGCGCGCCTCCTGCTGGCCGAACGAAAGCCCCGCGCGATCGTCGCGTCGCCGGCCGGATCCCTGCGACGGCCCGCGATTCTGGCTGAGCTTGCCTGGTGCCGGTATGCTGACGGGGAGGCGGGTGATGCAGGGCGCGTGGAGCCAGTCTACCTGACGAGGGCATGAGACTTGGAGTTTTCGGTCCAGCCGATGCGGGTCGAGCACATTCCGGCGGTGTGCGCCATCGAGCGTCTCTCGTTTACGCAGACGTGGCCGCCAAACGCCTACCGCAAGGAGCTGAGCCAGAACAAGCTCGCCTACTACGTTGTCGTTCGCCGAGACGATGCGCCGGCGCTGACACCGGCGGACCTCGGACTGAGCAGCGGCCAGCCGGCCCCCCGGAACGGCAGCGTGGTTGGTCGAATCTCTCGCCTGTTCAAGCGGCCTGAGCCGGAGCCGCGGGTGCCGGTGGACGAGCTGGCGAGGGTCGTCGGCTACGCCGGCCTGTGGTTGATGGTGGACGAGGCGCACATCACCACCATTGCCGTCCACCCGAAGTACCGCGGGTACGGCATCGGCGAGCTGCTGCTGCTCAAGCTCGTCGATATAGCGCACGAGATCGGCGCGCGCTGGCTCACTCTGGAGGTCCGGGCGTCAAACAAGGTTGCACAGGCGCTCTACGCGAAGTACTCGTTCCGAGAGATGGGGGTCCGACAACGCTACTACAGTGATGACAGCGAGGACGCGCTCGTGATGTGGACGGACCCCATCGACACGCCTGCCTTCAAGCTGACCGTCGAACGGCTTCGAGCACAACACACCGAGAGGCTGGCACAACGTGGCCGATAGACTGGTTCTCATCGATGGCAATGCGCTCGTTCATCGCGCATTCCACGCGCTGCCGCCGCTCACCAGCCCCAGGGGCGAGCCCGTGAACGCCGTCTACGGGTTCGTCTCTATGCTCGTCAAAGTCCTGGGCGAGCTGAAGCCGCGCTACCTGGCGGCGGCGTTCGACACGTCGGCTCCAACGTTTCGCAGCGCTGACTACGAGGCGTACAAAGCCACGCGCACGAAGGCGCCGGACGAGCTGCGCTCGCAATTCCAGCACGTCTACCGCATGCTTGAAGCCCTGAGCATCCCGATCTACCGCCTGGACGGCTTCGAGGCCGACGACTTGCTGGGAGCACTCTCATGCCAGGCAGCCGAGCGCGGCCTGGACGTCATCATCCTGACCGGCGACCAGGACGCCATGCAGCTCGTCGGGCCGTCGGTGCGTGTGCTGACCTCACGTCGCGGCTTCTCCGATACGGTGCTCTACGACGAGGCCGCGGTCCGCGAGCGGTACGGGCTCGAGCCCCGCCAACTGCCGGATGTTAAGGCGCTTCGGGGCGACGTCTCTGACAACATACCTGGCGTCCCTGGTGTGGGCGACAAGACCGCGTCGCGCCTGCTAGCCGTGTACGGCAGCGTGGAGGAGCTGTACCAGCGCCTGGACGGGCTAGCGGAGAAGCAGAGAGCGCTGCTCGCCCCACACGCCGACCAGGTGAGACTGGCCAAGAAGCTGGCGACGATCGTGTGGGACCTGGACGTCACGCTGGACCTGGACGCGGCGGAGCTGCGCCAGTACGATCTGTCCGCCGCGCGCGACGTGCTGCACGAGCTTGGCTTTCGCACCATGGTAGACCGCCTGCCGGCCGTCATGGGCAACGGCGCGGGCTCCGCCCCGACGAGCGGGCAGCTTGGCCTGTTCGACGCCGACGCCGCGGCGGAGCCAGACGCGACCGAGGTGGGGCCAGGAGTTCCTGAGTCCTCGCGCGTGGTCAGATCGGACGAGGAGGCGGCGTCGATCGCGGCGGGCCTGCGCCAGGCGCAGCACATCGCCGTTTCCGTCCGGGCGAGTTCGCCACGACCAACGCGCGCCGACCTGGTCGGCATCGGCGTCGCCACAGACGACCGGGACGGACACTACCTGCCGTTCGGCCACCTGGAGGCGAACTGCCTTTCCGGTGATGGCCTGTGCGGCCTGGCCGTGGTGTTTGAAGACGCCAGCGTCCAGAAGCTGGCTCACAACGCCAAGCCGCAGCTCATCTTGCTCGAGCGCAGGGGCGTGACGGTACGCGGACTGTCGTTCGACACGGAGATCGCGGCGTACTTGCTCGACAGCTCCACCCGCTCGCCAGAGCTTCGAGACCTCGTCTGGGCGCGGTTCCAGCAGGACGTCACATCGCTCTCGAGCATCACCGGAACTGGCAAGAACGCCACGACGCTCGACCGCCTCACGCCCGAGCAGGTCGGGCCGATCGTGGCGCACGAAGCCGAGCTGGTCTCGCGGATCGCTCCGCTGCTCCGCCGCGACCTCGAAGACACGGGTCAGCTCAGACTGTTCGAAGATATCGAGATGCCGCTCGTTCCGGTCCTCGTGACCATGGAACGAACCGGTGTGGCAGTGGATGTCCCGTACCTTCAGAGCCTCAGCACCGAGCTGTACCAGCGCCTGGTCGACATCGAGAAGGTCATTTACGAGCAGGTTGGCCACGCGTTCAACATCAACTCGACGCAGCAGCTCTCGGCCGTGCTCTATGACGAGCTGAAGCTACCGCGGAAGGCCAAGACACGCTCGGGCCAGGGCTCCACCGGAGCGGACGTGCTGGAGGAGCTGCGAACCGTCCACCCCATCGTCGAGCTGATTCTCGAGCACCGCCAGCTTCAGAAACTGAAGTCCACGTATGTGGACGCCTTGCCGCTGCTGGTAGACCCGGAGACAGGACGCGTACACACCTCGTTCAACCAGACGGTGGCGGCCACCGGCCGACTCAGCTCCTCAGAGCCCAATCTCCAGAACATTCCGATCCGCACCCCGCTGGGACGGCGCGTCCGACGCGCCTTCATCCCGGGCCTGCCCGGCTATCAGCTCGTGAGCGCGGACTACAGCCAGATCGAGTTGCGCGTGCTGGCGCACGAGACGGACGACCCGACGCTCGTCGAGGCGTTTGCCGAGGGGCTGGACATCCACGCGGCGACCGCGGCCGAAGTGATGGGCGTGGACCTGGCCGACGTCAACACGGACATGCGGCGGTTCGCCAAGATCGTGAACTTCGGCGTGCTGTACGGCATGAGCGAGTACGGACTGGCCTCGCGTACGGACCTGCCGGCGGCGGAGGCGGCGGCCTTCATCAAGCGCTACTTCGACCGCTTCGGGACCGTGAAGGAGTACCAGGAGCGAATCGTTCGAGCGGGAGAGCAGCAGGGGTACGTCTCGACGTTCCTCGGTCGCCGCCGACCGATGCCTGAACTGAAGAGCAAGATCTACTCGGTGCGCCAGGCCGGCGTCCGGATGGCGGTCAACCACCCGATCCAGGGCGCTGCCTCAGACATCATGAAGATCGCCATGATCCAGGTCCAGCAACACATCGAAGAGCAGGGTCTACGAACACGCATGCTGCTCCAGGTTCACGACGAGCTGGTCTTCGAATCCCCGGAGAGGGAAGTGGAGTCGTTCGGTGCCGCGCTCCGCGAGATCATGCGGACGGCCGTGACGCTGCGTGTGCCGCTGGACGTCGAGCTAAAGGTCGGCGAGAACTGGGAAGCGATGACGGGCTTGCAGGTGCCCGGGCAAGCCAGTGCCAGAGCTTCCTGAGGTCGAGAGCCTCCGCCGCGATCTCCAGGCCACGATGACCGGACGAAGCATCGTGGCGGTCGAGACGCGCCTGCCCAAGCTGTTCGTCCAGGACTGGGGCCTCGGCCCGGACGACCTTCGGGAGCGGAGCGTTGTCCGGATCGATCGCCGGGCGAAGTTCCTGCTGGTGCGGCTGAGTGGAGATGTGACGATGATCGTCCATTTACGGCTCGCCGGCCAGCTCGCGCACCGCGGGCCGGACGATCGCGACCTCGCGCACGGCGGCCACCCGGTTCCCGCGTTCCACCTACCGCTCCCGCACAAGCAGACCCAGCTCATCCTGGAGCTGGACGACGGGTCGCGCGTCTATCTGACGGACATTCGCCAGTTTGGTCGCGTCTGGGTTATGCCAGATCCCGAAGTCGGACCGTTCCTGGCCGCCGGCAACCTCGGCCCTGAGCCGCTGTCCGACGAGTTCAGCCACAACCTGTTTGTAGAGCGTCTCGCCCGCCGAAGGCGTGCCCTGCTGAAACCGCTCCTGCTGGATCAGACGTTCGTCGGCGGGATCGGGAACATCTACGCCGACGAGATCGCCTTCAGCGCGCGTCTGAGCCCGGTAGCGAGAGTCGGCGAGCTTTCTCCCGCTCAGCAGGAGGCGCTTTTTCTGGCCATTCGGTACGTCCTGAAGCACGCCGTGACGAACGGCGTGGCGGAGATCCTCAACGGCCGCGCCAACCCCGCCACGTCATTCCCGCTGGTGCACGGCCGGGCAGGCAGCCGCTGCACGCGTTGCGGAACGCCGATCGTCAAGACACGCGTGGTAGGCCGAGGCACCTACGTTTGCCCATCCTGCCAGGGCTATTCCGCTTGACTCGCTCCCGAGGTCCCGGCGCCAATGCCCGAGCTACCTGAAGTCGAGACTACCGCGAACGGACTGCGCCCATGGCTTGTGGGCCGCGCGATCGCGACGGTAGAGAACCTCGATTGGCCCAGGATACTCGCCAACACCACGCCGGAGCTCTTGATGCGCTTCCTCGTCAGCGAGCGCGTCGCTTCCGTGGAGCGGCGCGGCAAGTTCCTCATTCTCACGTTGGAGTCTGGCGCGGCGCTCGCGATCCACCGCAAGATGAGCGGCAACATCGTCCGCTACGCCGGCCCCGCCGTGGCTCAACAGCACACGCACCTGGTGGTCCGCTTTGACGACGGCTCCGAGCTTCACTTTGTCGATCCGCGCAAGTTCGGCCGAGTCTATCTCTTCGAGACGCGGGAGATGCTAGACGTCTTCATCGCCGAACGTCTCGGTCCCGAGCCTCTGACCGAGCTGACTCCCGAATCGCTGGGGCAGCTCCTTCGAAGTCGTCGCCGCGCGGTCAAGCCGTTGCTGCTGGACCAGCGCGTTGTCGCCGGCCTGGGTAACCTGTACACGGACGAGTCCCTGTGGGAGGCGGGCCTTCACCCCGCCCGGCGGAGCGACAGCCTGGTCGAGGCGGAAGTAACGCGGCTGCACGCGGCGATCGTCCACGTGCTGAACGGAGCCATTCAGCGGCGAGGCACGTCCTTCTCCGACTACCGGGACGCGGACGGGCAGCCGGGCGAGAACCAGGGCTTCCTCAAGGCGTACGGTCGGGCGGGCCAGACGTGCACGCGTTGCGGCGGCGACATTCGCCGGATCGTCCTCGGCCAGCGAGGCACCTGGATCTGCGAGACCTGTCAGCCGCTCAGCCCCTGAGCACTCGCTCGAACGGCACCGCGCTCCGAAACGGTCCCACCACGGCGAGGTTGAGCAGTTCCGGCCGGAAGAGCCGGGTCGCGACGCGCTTGACATCCTCGCTGGTGACGCGCTCGACCTGCTCGAGGACCTGGTCTACCGTGAAGATCTCCCGACGCAGCAGCTCCTGGCCGCCGAGCCAGCCTGAGACGGCGCGGGTGTCTTCGAGACGGAGCTGCATGCGTCCCTTCATGTAGTCCCGTGCCTTCCGCAGCTCTCGGTCCGGGACCGGCTGCTTCATGCCTTCGATCTGGGCCAGCATAGCGCGGATCGCCTCCTGCGCCTGCTTCGGTGGGACGGCCGCGTCGAGCACGACGGCGCCGGCGTCCTGGTAGTGGCTGACCGATGAGGCCACGTCGTATGCCAGCGCCAGGCGTTCGCGAATCTCGAGGAACAGCCGTGAGCTCATGCCCTCGCCAAGAATCGTGTTCAGCACGCCGAGCGTGTATCGGTCCGGGTCGGTAGCGCTCAGGCCTGGCAGAGCCAGGCAGATGTGCGCCTGCTCGGTCCTCTTCTGGTGGATTCCCACACGCGGCTCGGTCTGGCCGTTCACGGCCGGCTCCCAGACGCCAGACGGTCCGCCCAGTCGGTCGCCGAGATTGCGATGCGCCAGCTCCAGCACCTGTTCGTGCGTGATGTTGCCGGCGACCGACAACACGATGTTCTCCGGGACATACTGACGCCGCAGGTACGCCTCGATCGTGTCGCGCTCCAGCCCGGAGACGGTCTCCTTGTTGCCGCCGACATCCCGCCCCAGCGGCTGGTCTGGCCACATCACCTCGTCCATGAGCAGACCCACGAGATCGGACGGGCTGTCCTCGGTCATGGCCAGCTCTTCGAGGATGACCTTCCGCTCCTTGTCGATCTCGGCGGGCTCGAGCAGCGAGTGGCAGAGGTTGTCCGAAAGGACGTCCACCGCCCGTCCGACGTGCTCGTCGCCGACTTTGGCGTAGTAGACGGTCAGCTCCTTCTCCGTCGCCGCGTTCATCACACCACCGACGCTTTCAATCTCCTCGGAGATGAGCTGCGCGGTTGGCCGCCGCTCCGTGCCCTTGAACAGGATGTGTTCGAGGAAGTGCGAAACTCCGGCGACCTCGTTCGCTTCGTATCGGCCGCCAGCTCCGACGAACAGGGAAACGCTGGCGGAGCGCGTGTGGGGCATGGAGCTGCTAATGACCCGCAGACCATTCGGCAAGACCGACTTCTCGAACATCAAGACTCCAGTCGAGTGTGCGGGCTGCGCGGCGCCGGGAAACGCTGTCTGGCTGACGCGCGCAGGCGATTACAGTGTACGGCTTTGGGCAAGACGCTCAGGATCCGCCGAGCAGCACGGCGTTCGGCGTACGCGCCAGCTCCACCAGCGTGGGGTCAGAGCGACGGGGATCGCTCTCGCCGGCCAGCGCATCGCGCGAGTCTCGATTGGTCAGATCGACCAGGTAGTACCGTGGGCGCTCCGGCGGCGGTCCAAGGCCGACCGCCGCGTTGGGCGGAAAGACGACGATCGTCTGACGGTTTGCGAGGTGCGCCAGAACACGACGGGAAGCGGCGACCGGCTGACCGCGCGGGACCATCTCCACCAGGCGTGCCAGATCGTAGCCGCGCTCTGACCAGAGACCATCGGCCGGCTCATAGTCGTGCCCCAGCGGCAAAGAGCTGTCACGCGCGTACATCACGCCTATCGCCACGGCCAGCCACACCAGGAGCGGCCGGAAGGCACGTCGAGTCCGCAACGCGGCGAGCCCAGCGGAGGTCGACAGCCAGAGCACGGGCAGGATTGGCGCGGCCCAGTGACGACGGAACCGGTCTTTCTCGCCGAGCAGGAGGACGGCGACGTGCGGCACCTCTACCAGAAGCGTCCTCGGCGACAGCAGTGCCAACCCCCCTGTCGGATACAGCCACCACTCAGCCGCGCAGGCGAAGCGCCCCCAGCCGAGCCTGGGTGGGCTGGTGCAGGATTCCGGCGGGCGGGCAAGGGTGGCGAGCCAGGCCCCCGGCTCACGTCGGAGCGACGCGAACTCCCCGACGGTGCGCGCTTCCTGGTCTGTCGTGCCCGGGTCGTGGAAGCCTGGCATGACGACGAGGGTAGCGAGCGCCAGCCAGCCAGCGCTGGCCGCGCACAGCGTAACGCCTGGGAGACGGTCGGCGCGACGGAGCAGCAGGAACAGTCCCAGCCCAACCTCCAGGGCGGCAGCCTCCTCCTCCCAGAGCAGCGCCAGCACGGCGAGCAGCACCGCCAGACGCGAGCGACCCGTCATCGCCATAGCGACGGCGAGCCCGGTCAGCAATGCAGTCAATGCGATTGGATAGAAGGCGTCCAGCGCCACCTCGCACAGAGTTGGCATCAGGAGATACCCGGCGGTCACCAGGAGCGACGGCGCATGGCCAAGCCGCTGCCTGGCGAACCAGTACACAGGCAGCCCGGAGGCAGCCAGCGCGAGTTGTTGGATCAGTAGGAGCAGTCTCGGGTCTGGTACGAGCGCATAGAGGGGCGCAATTGGCAAGAGCAGCAAGGCGAGGTGCTCGCCGAGGTGAAGATGGTTGTTCGCAAGCAGCGTCGTGCTGAAAGGATGACCGTTTCCGATGCCCCACACAGCCTGCGTATAGACGCCCATATCGAGCGAGGTCGAATTGAACGTTTCATGCTCGCGCCACGTCATCCAGGTGACGGTCAGAGCGAACAATCCGCAGCAGGAGAACGGAATCCAGGAGCCTCGTAACCAGAAGGCCCACTGGCTCGGCGTGGGGGAAGACACGTTTGTGGAGGCTATGGTGAACTACTGTCGCGCGTCAAGCTGGAGCGTCCAACACAGAAGTCTTGCCAGGACGCGCAGCCGCCGCTATACTGCGCGGCGTGGTGCACAGTTTAGGGTCCCCGGCGTGCCACAGGCGCCATACTCCACTCCGGCCTCGGCAGAGACTAAACGGACACCAACATACGAATCCCATGGGAGGCACATTCCATTGAACTTTGCGGATAAGACGCTTTCCTGCCGAGAGTGTGAGTCTTCTTTCGTCTTCACGGCTGGAGAGCAGGCCTTTTTCGCGGAGAAGGGGCTTCAGAACGAGCCGCAGCGGTGTCCAACCTGCCGAGCGGCGCGACGCCGAGCCCAGGGGGGCGCCGGACGCGAGATGCACCCGGTGACCTGCGCCCAGTGCGGCACGAGCACAACCGTGCCGTTCCTGCCCCGCCTCGACCGACCCGTTTACTGCTCCGCCTGCTTCGACCAGGTGCGAGCCCAGGCCTGAGTGGACGGACCCCAAACTCGCACCAGCACACCTGACCGGTAGGAGAGAGCCCCGGCACTGTGGTTGCCGGGGCTCTCTCGCATCCTGGGGCGGCTCCACGCCCGTCTCGGGGCCGCGATCACTCATCCTGCGCTGGATGAGGCGCTGCTTGACGGCGGGTCGGTTGTTGACGTTTCGTCGGGCTCCTCGACTGGCCGCGGGCGGAATTCAGAGCGGTTGAACACGATCTCCGTGAACAATGACGCGTTCGGGATCAGGACCTGGACGTTGTCCTCAGTCCTCAGCTTCGTTGTACGGATGCCGATGTGCTCGACCCGGCCACGGTGGTCCTTCACGACGATCTCATCGCCGATTCGAAACGGACGCTCGAAGAGCAGGTACAGCCCGGAGAAGAAATTCTTGAGGATCTCCTGGGTCGAGAGACTCAGCGCCAGGCCGATGGCGCCGAGGAAGGTGATGACGGCGGCTGGCGGCACGCCGAGCGATTCCAGCACCGTGAAGATGCCCAGCGTGATGATGCCGAGCGAGAGCAGCCGCCCGACCAGCAATCGAGAGCTGGCATCCGCGCGAGTTCGCTGTGTGGCATGGTCAAACCAGACGCGCACGTACCGCGCGATGACCATGGTGATGACGAGGGTCGCGATTGCGCGACCGACGGACAGGAGGGTCAGTCTGGCCGGTTCAGCCCAGAGAGGTACCGGCCAGGGCTCCGGCGTCGGCTGCGCCTGCAAGAGCGCCAGAAGGAGGGTCATCGCGCCCTCACTGGTCCAGATGGCGCGGACGGACCCGCGCGCGCCAGGCCGAAGAGGCGCGGGAAGCAGCCTGCCTCAGTTTTGCTGCTGCTGTTGAGCGATGAGGAGTTTGGCCTCGTCGCCCACACTCTGCTCTACACAGTCCCGGTAGGTGGAGTAGAGGGCCTTGTGGAGGCAGCGCATACGCCAGTCATTCGCATCCAGCACGTTCGTGAACTCACGTCGCTGCTTCTGGAGGAACGAGAGCCGCCACAGGAAGAACAGCTGTAGCGGCGTGTAGGACTTCGCATCGCTCCTCTTCCCGCTCGTGAGATCCAGGACGTGCTCTTGTCTTGGCTCAGAAGCCATTGGTTCACCTTTGTCGCCGAATTCTGGCGTCACGGTCACCCCCCGCCAGATCGCTATATTCTAACAACCTGACGTTTCCGGCGGGTATTTCCGAGCAGCGCCCGTCGATGCCGCCAATGCGGGATCATACGCGCCGGCTGCCCCGCGTGCAAGCGGAGTACAATAGACGTGAATGCGCGACACCGCGCAAGCCAGGAGTACCCGTTGCCCCGATTCCCCCGACTCGCCTTCCTCGTTCCGCTCGTCCTGTCACTCACGACTGCCTGCAGCTCCGCTGCCGCGCCGCCGCCCACCGCCACGACGTCGGCGGCAGCGAAAGGGACATCACCGTCCCAGGCAGCTCCTCCATCAGCCGCCGCCCCATCCCCCGCCGCCGGAGGCACGTTGTCCAAACCCCAGTGGTCCAGTCCGCCTGCCATGCAGATCGACCCGAACAAGTCGTACACGGCCGTCATAGACACCAACCTCGGCGAGATGCGCGCCGAACTGTACGTCAGGGACGCTCCGAACACGGTGAACAATTTCGTCTTCCTGGCTCGCCAGGGGTTCTACGACGGTATCGTCTTCCATCGCATCATGAAGAACTTCATGGTCCAGACGGGCGATCCGCGGGGCGATGGCACCGGCGGTCCTGGCTACAGTTTCGCCGACGAGCTGCCGAAGGACAAGAAGTACACCGCTGGCACGCTCGCCATGGCGAACGCCGGCCCCAACACCCAGGGCAGCCAGTTCTTCATCGTGCACAGGGACTATCCGCTCCCGCCGTCGTACACTATCTTCGGCAAGGTGACCTCCGGGACGGAAGTGCTCGACAAGATCGCGAACACTCCGGTCAGGCAGAGCCCACGTGGCGAGTCTTCCGTCCCCACCCAGGAAGTCAAGATGACCTCGGTGAAGATCGAGGAGAAGTAGCGACGCCAGGCGGGTAACGCTGCCGCTTGACACCCACGGCAGCCGCTCCCCAGAATCGGCAGTATTGCCCTCTTCGGCGGCAAGGACGCCGCCCAGAATAATCGACGGAGGATCCAATGGCCCAGCAGTCCGGTGGAACGCCGTGGCGTACAGACAAGTGGTTCACCAGCCCCTGGAACTTCATCCCCGAGGTGACCGCTGACTACACCTTCCCGGCGCAGCTCATCGTGCACGATGTGACCCTGCGCGATGGTGAACAGCAGGCGGGCGTCGAGTTCACGAAGGACGACAAGGTCCGCATCGCCGAGGCGCTGGCCGAGGCGGGCGTGCATCGGATCGAAGCTGGCATGCCGGCCGTGTCGGCCTCCGACACCGAGGCGATCAAGGAGATCGTCAGGCGCAACCTGCCGGCCGACATCGTGGCCTTCTCCCGCTGCATGGTGGAGGACGTCAAGCGAGCGATTGACTGCGGCGTCAAGCGCATCGTGATGGAGATCCCCTCCAGCAAGCACCTGACCGAGGAGGCCTACCTCTGGCCGATGGAGAAGGCGATCGAGCTGTCCATCGAGGCCACGAAGTTCGCCCACGAGCAGGGCCTGTATGTCTCCTACTTCCCGATCGATGCCTCAAGGGCGGACATCACCACCTACATGGACATGGTGGACTACATCGCCCAGAATGGCTGGATGGACTCCATCGGTGTCGTGGACACCTTTGGC
>JADZDV010000260.1 GCA_020850915.1 Chloroflexota bacterium
CAGGCCTCGCGCTGCGCAGGGTTGATCTGGCCGCTTGGCCGCGAGGCCGGCTCACATCGTCGGCGCATGTCAGTCGGTAGGACCAGGGCGCGCGGGTGCCGGCTACACGTCTTGGGCTCCCTGCTAGCGGCTCCGAGCAGACGATGCATCGGCCCATCGCGAACGTTGGGCTGTTTACTGCTCGTTTACCGGGGTTCACCTCTTGGGTAACCCCGGTCGGATACAACAGCGTGGGCCGCCGCGCCTGCGCGACTCGGCGCCCGATCGGCGTCACCACGCGCACGGGCTGCGCACCTGACGACGCGGCACGGCGGACAGGCGGGCCTCACGTCTACCGCCTCGTCGCATGTGCATGGCCACCCGCGCATCAGCCTGGAGGTAGGGTCTTGCGAAGATCGCTCATCATGCTGGCATCGGGCCTGCTGCTCGCGTCCGCGCTCGTGGTCGTGAGCGGGCCCGCCAGCCAACCACGTGCACTTGCCCAGACTACTGGCGGCGCCGCGCAGGAGCAGGCCGCGCCTCCCCCCGTTGTCAGCCCGCCCCTCAACGCGCAGGGTGCCTACGATCCGTCCAACACCCTGGTTCTGTACGGCGATATGGCCCTCTTCTCGGGTCGCTCAAACCCGGAGAGCTGCACTCTCAAGAATCGCTACAAGCGCGGCGAACCCGTGGGATTTCGCATGACCGCCATCGAGCCAGCCAGCGGCGCCTTCGCCGAGACAGCCGAGCTGGTGGTGAGAATTCCTCTCCCTGACCGAATCGAGGCCCTGCCAATGCGTTACCGGGGCACCGGCGACGGCGCACGCCCGGGCTTCTGGACAGTCAAGTGGGTGGTCCCGGACGACACGCCCACCGGCGTCATCCGGTACACGGTGGAGGCGCAGGACAAGGAAGGTCGGACTGGCATCTGGGCGCCATACAACATCGAGACCTCGATGCTTACGATCGTTGAGTGAGTGAGCCGGCTGTCACATGGCGGGTGCCTGGTCTCCTCCCGTCACCCGGTCTCGCCAGCACCGCGGAGGTCCTGATGCCTGGAATGCCTCGTGCCGGCCGATCGCCCATCCTGGCTGTCATGGGCATCCTGGTCGTCGCTATCATCGGCTGCCTTCCTGCCGCGAGCCCCGGAGCCTCGCCCGCCCGGACGAGCGCGCCGGCGGCCAGCGAGCGGAGCGCACCACCCTCCTCACGAGCGCTCACCGTAAACCCTCGGAAAGCGACGGTCGGCGACCAGATCACCGTCACCGCCAGCGGGCTGCCGCCCGGCAAGACCGTAGAGCTGGTGTGGCAGACGGTCGACGGCCGTTGGGTCATCGAAGAGAACTACTTCTTCCGGGGCCGAAAGTTCTCTGAGGCGAGCTGGTCCCTCGGCCGCTATCCAGTCAGCGATCAGGGGCTGCTGGATGCCGTCTTCACCATGCCGGAGGACTACGGTGGCGTCCACAACGTCGTGGCCAGGCTGGACGGAGCACCGATCGCCCAGGGCGCGGTCGACCTGACGCAGAGCTTCGAGATGAGTCCCCGCGAAGGACCGGTCGGCACATCTATCGAGCTCCGAGCCAGGGGGCTCGGCTGGCAGACCATGGAGAACACCTGGGTCGTCAACTGGAACAACCACGGGGTCGGCTGGGTCTCTGCCGTGGAGACCCGCGGCACCGCGACCGCCCGCTTCCGCGCCACCGGTCCGGTCGGCGACAACGAGGTCAAGGTCTACACCGGCTACATGGGCCAGAGCTACCTCAATCACGAGCAGGCGCCAACCGCCTACCTGCCACGACCACGCTTCACCTTCCGCACCACCGCCGGTGGAACGGTGGACCCCGCATACGCGGAGACCTACCCGCGGCAGCCCGTCTTTCCCTCCTTGAGCACGATCGGTGCAAGCCTGGCGATCACGCCGACTCAGGGTCCGGTGGGCACTCCGGCCTCCCTCACGGGAAGCGGCTTCCCCGCTGGCGAGACCCTGGCGTTGATCTGGAAGACCATGGTAGGCAGCCGTGTCACCGACGCCGGGTTTGAGCCGCGTGAGCTGCCGCTGGGGTCGGTGAGCGTCGCTCCGGACGGCAGCCTGGCCATACCACTGACGGTTCCGGACGACCTCGGCGGCCTGCACACGCTCTCGCTCCGAGCGGGCGACACAGTGGTTGCCGAGACGAGCTTCACGGTCGAGACGAGTATCATTGGGATCTCTCCCAGCTCTGGCCCGGTGGGAACGCCGGTGGCGATCCACCTGAAGGGCGTCGGCTGGACTGAGTACGACAACATCTACGTCGTGAATTACGACAACGCCTACATGGGTTACGCCTGCGGGTTCAACAGCAACGGCGACGTCGTCATCAACTTCACGGCCGCGGGTGCTCCCGGCGTCCACCTGATCGACCTCTACCCTGGTGTCTACCAGGGACCGAAGGAGGGCCAGCAGCTCTACCGGCTGCCGCAACTGACTTATGCTGAGGATCACCCCGGGAACAAGATCCCGGCCCTTCGATTCGCCTTCGTCGTCACAGGCCGGTAGGGATGGCGGGTCTCAGTCAAGCCGATTCACGCGGCAGCCGGTGACACCGGCGGGCGTATTCGGCCCTGTCAGCGGGGGCCCAGGTATCGCAGCCAACCACTCGCCCTGCAGCAGTGAGTCGTTGGCCGAGGCGGCTGACGGCAGCTCAGGCCGGATCGCGACATTCGCGATCGGCCCGTTCGAGGCCAGACGTTCAGCCTGACACGACGACCACGCCGGCTCGCACCGGCGCTATCGTCACTCGTCCGCTGTCCCCGCTTCCCTACGCTCGTCCTCTGAAGTCTGACGCTTCAGCGTACCGAGATCAGGTTCGAAGCGTTGGTGGGCTTGACCCCGCCTCTCAGTTGCTCGCTCCCCCGCGGGTGGGGCCTGTGCGATGGAGAGACAATCGTCTGCCGGCCACGGTGCAGTCAAGTCCTGTCGCGCATGCCAGGGAGCCCGCCTGCCGCGGACGGGATCGGACTCTGGACACCAGCCCGTACGTGCGTCACTCCTGCACGCCACGCGCTAGTATGATGGGGTCAGCAGCCCGTCGCGATGGAGGAAGCGCGATGCCCAGAATCCGCTACGTGGATCCCGCGTCGATC
>JADZDV010000261.1 GCA_020850915.1 Chloroflexota bacterium
GACCCAAGAGCGGCGAGGCTCTCCTCGCCGCTCTTCGTGTTCAGGGCCGACGACTGCCTTCACGGCCCCCCGCCACCCCGAGCAGCGCGAAGCACCACTCCGTTGCTAACGGCCATCTTTGAGTCATGCAACCCGAGAACCATGCACGGCGCGGTGCGCACTGTTCCTATTCCGCCTGGTCTGGCTCCGTGCGCCGGTCTCTTACCGCGTGATCCTTCGCTGCCGCCCAGGATGACAGGTGAGGAGGCGCCCCGAGTGACCGTGGGGGAGGCGCCCGGGATGACAGGGGTCTTTACCCGCCTCTCACCATGAAGTACGAGGCCTGGGGGTGGTGGACGAAGAGGGCGGCGGTGGAGTGCTCGGGGACGAGCTGGAAGGACTCGGTCAGCTCGAGGCCGATCAGGCGTTCGGCGTCCAGGGCCTGGAGGACGGGGGCGTGCTGGGAGAGGTCAGGGCAGGCGCCGTAGCCCCAACTGTAGCGCTTGCCGCTGTCCGCTGGGAGGCCCAGCTCGGCTCGGATACGCCGCATGGTCGCTTCCGCCAGGCCTTCGGCCGTGCTGGCGGCTAGTCCGCGCAGGAAGTAGCCGTGGGTGTAGTCGCCGGCCCGCTCCGCCTGCTCTGAGACCTCGCTGGCGCGCGGGCCCACGGTGACGGCCTGGAACGCGACGACATCGCGCGGCTCCTCATCGATCGCGCGGAAGTAGTCTGAGAGGCAGAGGAACGGGCGTGCGTTCTGGCGTGGGAAGGGAAGGCGAAAGAGCGTGCGGGCCGGGTTGGCGGGGTCGAAGACGGCCAGCGTGTCGTCGTCAGCGGCGCCGGGGAAATAGCCGTAGACGCCGAGCGGCTGTAGCCAGCCCTCGCGCGCGCTCTCGGCCTGGAGCGCGGCGAGGCGAGGCTCGAATTCGTCGCGAATGATCGCGTCGTACTCCGCGCCCTTCGCCTTGAAGGCGCCCCAGTGGAGGCGGAAGAGGGTGTTCTTGTCCAGAACGGCCCAGGCATCGGCCAACTGGACGTCTCCCACGCGGCGAGCGCCCCAGAACGGAGGCGCGGGTGGAGTGACGAGCGGCTGGATGTCGGAGCGAGGCAGGGCTGGCGCGCCGGCCCGGCGTGACGGGCTGGCGGATTCGGGCTCTGGCTCCCGGGCCAGGCGGCGCGCCTCGTCGATGGCCGGCCCGCGGAGGTCCGGGCTGGTCAGACGGTCCATGACGGCGAGGCCCTCGAAGGCGTCGCGGCAGTAGAAGACGCCGCCGCCGTAGACCTCTCCGTCTGGCAGAATGGCGGCGCGTCGGCCGAATGCGCGGTTGATCGCGGCGCCGCCGATGAGCACGGGAATCTGGAGGTCGCGTGACTCCAGCTCCTGGACGCAGAGCGGCATCTGCTTGGACGTGGAGACCAGCAGGGCGGAGAGGCCGATGGCGTCGGCCCCGACTTCAAGCGCCGTCTCGACGATGGTGTTCGCCGGGACCTGCTTGCCCAGGTCGTAGACGGTGTAGCCGTTGTTCGTCAGGATCGTGTTGACGAGGCTCTTCCCGATGTCATGGACGTCGCCGAAGACGGTTGCCAGGACGACTTTGCCCTTCGAGTAGCCCTCTTTCTTCTCCAGGAACTGCTCGAGGTGGCGGACGGCGCGCTTCATGACTTCGGCCGACTGGAGCACATACGGCAGGATCAGCTCTCCCGCGCCGAAGCGGTCGCCGACGTCCTTCATGGCGGGGAGCAGAATGTCGTTGAGCACCTCGACCGGCGTGCGCTCCTGGAGCGCCAGGTCGATCTGCGCCTCGATCCCGTCTTTCTTGCGGTGGAGGATCTGCTGATGGATGCGCTCGGCGGGCGCGAGCTGTTCCAGGGGGTCCTCGGCGCCGGCGGCCGCACCGAGCTGGCCGCCGGCGCGCTCGAAGTGGGCGATGTAGCGCGGGAGCGCCTCCCGGTCGCTGTTCGCGATCAGGTCCTCGGCCAGCTTGCGCTCTTCGACGGAGATCTCGAAATATGGCAGGGTGTGGGCCGGGTTCACGATCGCCATATCGAGCCCGGCCTGGACGCAGTGGTGGAGAAAGACCGAGTTGAGGACGGCCCGGGCACGCGGCGAGAGCCCGAAGGAGACGTTGCAGACGCCGAGACTGGTGAGCGCGCCGGGCAGCTCGGCCTTGATCCGCCGAATGCCTTCGATGGTGGCAGCCGCGTCGTCCGCCAGTTCCTCCTGGCCGGTGGTCACCGGGAACGTCAGCACGTCGAAGATCAGATCGCCTGGCTCAAGGCTGTGCTCCCCGACGGCGAGGTCGTAGATCCGCCGGGCGATCGCCAGCTTGCGCTCGGCGGTGTGCGCCATGCCGTCCTCGTCGATCGTCAGGGCGACGACCGCGGCGCCGTGCTCGCGGGCCAGGGGGAGCACCAGGTCGCAGCGGTCCCGACCGCGCTCCAGGTTGATCGAGTTGATCGCGGCCCGGCCCGGGTACAGCTCGAGCGCCGTCTTGACGACGTCCACCTCGGTCGAGTCGATCATCAGCGGCGTCTCGACGGTCGAGCGCAGGCGACGGACCACCTCTCGCATCTGCTCGACTTCGTCCGACCTCTCGGTCAGGGCCACGCAGACGTCGAGGACGTGGGCGCCGCTCTCCACCTGTTCGCGAGCGACCTCGATCACGGCGTCGTAGTCGTCGTCGAGCAGCGCCCGCTTCATCTTGCGGCTGCCCTGCGTGTTGACCCGTTCGCCGATCAGGGTGGGCGGCGGCTCCTGGACCATCGCGACGGCGCGCACGGGGCTGGCGAACGACGGCTGATGGATGGGAGCGAGCGTGGCCGGCTCCACGTCGCGCAGGGCGTCGCGCAGCGCCTGGATGTGGGCTGGCGTCGTGCCACAGCAGCCGCCGACGGCGCGCACGCCAAAGCGCGCGACGAATTCGCGTAGCTCGCGCGCCATCGGGCCGGGCTCCAGCGGGTAGTGCGCCCGCCCTCCGACGTTGATCGGCAGGCCGGCGTTGGGGACCGCTGAGAGAGGGACGCTCGATCGCTCGGCTAGCAGGCGGATCGGCTCGCGCATATGCTCCGGGCCGGTCGAACAGTTCAGCCCCAGGACGTCCACGCGCAAGCTCTCGAGGATCGTGAGCGCGGCGAGCACGTCCGTGCCGAGCAGCATCCGGCCGGTCGTGTCCAGGGTGATCTGGGCCTGGATCGGCACGGTCCGGCCGGAGGACTTGAAGTAGCGCCGAATGCCGGCAATCGCGGCCTTGACTTCGAGGATATCCTGAGCCGTCTCGATCAGGAGGAGATCGACGCCGCCCTCAACGAGACCCCGGGCCTGCTCTTCAAACTGCTCGGCCAGCTCATCGAACGTGATGGCAGAGAGCGTCGGGTCGTCCGCGCCCGGCAGCATGCCGGTCGGTCCCATCGAGCCGGCAACCCAGCGGGGCGCCTCCGGCGTGGCGAAATCGTCGGCCAGCCGTCTGGCGAGCGTAGCAGCGGCGCGATTCAGCTCCAGCGTCAGATTGCCCAGGCCCCACTCGGCCAGGCGCCGCCTGGTGGACTGGAAGGTACAGGTCTCCAGCACCTCGGCCCCGGCTTCGAGAAAGCCGCGATGGACCGTCGCGACGGCCGACGGCCTCGTCAGGACGAGGTAATCGTTGCACCCTTCGGTGGCCTTGCCGCCGAAGTCCTCCGCGCTCAGCTCTTGAACCTGGAGCGAGGTACCCATGGCGCCGTCGAACAGGACGACGCGCTTGCGAAGGGCGGCGAGGTAGTCTGCGCCGCGATGGAGTGATGGAGCGCCCAACAGTCACCTTTTCGATCTGGGAGCCGGCCCGCGGGCGCAGGTCGCGGCGACCACCGTAGAATTGTACCTGACGACTGGCACCCGTCCGAGCTATGTCGTGGCTCGTGGTTGGCTGTGCTCTCGCAGCGCCAGCGTCAGGCTTGCCAGCCTTGCGTTGAAATGGCGAGTCTTGGCGCCTCTGGCGTTGCCCCGGGCGCAGTGCGCGGGCAGCACGCCCGCGGCCGACGACGCTCATGAGGTCATCCTTCGGTCCTGGAGATCAGCATGGTGGTGGATCGGTCTTACGTCGCTAGCAACGAAGCCTCGCGCGCTCGGCTGCGGGCGCTGGTGTCGCGGCTGATGCCCCGGGATATGGAGCGCGTGATCGAGCCTGGCTGGACGGTGGCCATGGCGCTGGCGCATCTCGCGGCCTGGGACCGGCGGGTGCTGGAGACGGTGCGGAGGTGGCTGCGCGACGGCTTCAGCCCGTTCACGGTGGACGTGCACGCCGTCAACGCGGCCGAGGACGCGCAGTGGCGTGCCACGCCGCCTGAAGAGGCTGCTCGCGCGGTCATCAGCGTGGCCGAGGCGCTCGATCCGATCCTGCCGGCGCTGTCGGACGAGCTGGTTCGGGCCATTCTCGAGACGCGCCCCCGCTTCCTGGATCGTGGCAGCCACCGGCAGGAGCACCTCGATCAGATCGAGGCGGCGCTCCGGAGCTAAGGGCCGCGCCAGCGCTAGCGCAGACCGCTCGGCAGAATGTCGAGCTGCATCCGGTACTTGGCGACCGTCCGCCGAGCGATGTTGATGCCCATCTGCTCGAGGCGGCTGGCGATCTGCGCGTCCGTGAGCGGTCGCCGCTCGCGCTCCACCATCTCCTTGATGACGTCCTTGATCGAGAGGGACGGCGTGAAGAAGTGGGCGTAGGGGATGATCTCGCCGTCCGGCGTCATCACGTACTTCTGCGCGGTGGCGCGGCTCACCGTGGACTCGTGCACGCCGAGCTCTAGAGCGATCGCGGCTCGGCTCAGCGGCCGCAGGTGGCGAACGCCGTGGTCCAGAAAGTCGTGCTGCTTGTCCGCCAACGCGCGGGTAATGTTCATGAGGGTCTGGCGGCGCTGGTTGATGTTGGCGATGAAGAGCTTGGCCCGACCGACGTACTGTTGAATGTGCTTGCGCTCGTCGGTTGAGAGATCGGCGCTCTCGCGCTGGAGCCTGGCGTTCAGGCGGCTGTACATGGGGTTGATCCGGAGCAGGAAGCGCTTCGACTCCACGACCTCGATGTCAAACCCCTGGTCGCCCCGGGTGATGATGACGTCCGGCAGGATGTACATCTGGCGCGTGTCGCGGTCGCGGGCGTTCGTCGAGCTGAAGCCGTGGGCCGGGTGGGGGTTGAGCCTGGTCTTGACGAACTCCCAGACGCTGGCAACCGCCTCTGACGAGATCTGGAGATCGTGGGCGATCTTGCCAAACTTGTGCTCGCCAAGCTCCACCAGGTAGTCCGCCACGACATCGCGCGCGTGCGGCTCGGTGATGCCCTCCTGCGCCAGGTAGTCGATCTGGATGAGCAGGCATTCGCGCAGGTTGCGCGCGCCGATGCCCACTGGCTCCTGGGTCTGGAGGGTCTTCAGCACGGCCCGCACTCGGGCGAGGTCCACGTCTAGCTCGTAGGCGGCCTCTTCCACCGAGCAGGTGAGGTAGCCCTTCTCATCCAGGCTGCCGACCAGGTACTCGGCGATCTTGTGGTCGCGGTCGGGCAGGATTGCCCCGAGGTCTCCCAGCAGGCGCTCGGCAAGGGTCTGCTCCGAAGCCACACGGGGCAGGGGATCGAAATCCTCGTCGTCGCTCTGGCCGGAGCCCATGCCTGGCTCCTCGTAGCCGTCGCCGTCGCCGTCCTCGTTCCGGGGGATCTCCTCGCCCTTCTGTCGCTGGATGCAGAGCGGGCAGATACTGCCCTGCAGCTCGGACCCGCAGACCTGGCACGTAGCCACTTCCAGCATCTCGAGC
>JADZDV010000262.1 GCA_020850915.1 Chloroflexota bacterium
GCCTGCTCCCGCGGCCCAGCGCGTCCCACCTGGCCCTCCGTCAAGAGAATCCCAGCTCCGTTTGCTCTTGCCCAGTTCAGGCTGTCGGCCAGCCTGCTATTCTCGCCCTGGCAGCGAGACAGAGCGCTCGACGGCTCGGCCAGCGAAATACTCGGCCGGACTGCAGAGAAGATCCCCACCGGTGGCACGTTGCCCCCCAGGCAAGAGATGGCGGGTTCGGATTCCGCCTCACGCTCCACGCACCGTTCGTGCGTCCTTCCCGCTCATGGATCGCGCAGCCCAGGAAGGAGTCACCATGGCCGGACGACCTGCTCCGCGGCGCTTCACGGTTGGGGAGTTTGTCCAGATGGGCGCCGCGGGCATTCCAACGGACGACGATCGGGTCGAGCTCCTCGTAAGGGAGGTCTTCCAACCGCCTCGCGTTGGAAGTTGGCGCGCCGCGGAGCTGCTCAACTCGACCGCGCTTCGCGCTGCTGGGCTCTCGGCTCCCTCCTCGCGGGGCGATCCGCCCGCGGTCGGCGCGGATCTCGCGGACAAACAGCTTGCTCTCCTGCTCCGTGGCGACTTCCCATCCGGATCGCTGAGTCCGCCTGTAGCCCGCACTACCACCGTGAAAGAGCTGACTGCCTGCATCCGGAGATGTTTCGCGGCGCATCGGAGGAGCGCCTCACGATTGCCCTGGCCGCCATGAATACGAACCGGTCGACACTCGCGCCTTTGTCCCATCCAACCACGTCGAACTGTTCGTGAGATTCGAAGGTGTCCTCAGAGCCGAATGCGGAGAGGTGGGTGAACCGGTGGCACCAGCACGGGGTGACCTTCCGCGGATGACTGGGTGCGAAAGCCGCCTGGATCGGTCGGTCCTGCACACTCGCTGCTGTGCGGGCAGCCTCTCTGTGGTACCGATCCATCTCAAGACAAAATTGCGGTCCGCCTGCCGCGGCCGCGCTATACTGGCCTCGAGGGGCGGATCACAATGAGGAAGCTGCCAACCGAGCCACCCAGCAGCGAGATTACCCCCGAGTCGCTCTACTTGCGGCGACGGGAGTTCATCAAGAATGGCGCGCTGGCCGCGGGGACCGCGGCCGTGGTGGGAAGTGGGTTGCTGTGGCTGACCGGGAAGGGTCCGCCGCCCGATGCGCCGGAGGAGCAGCCGATTTCTCAGGCCCCAATCGATCTCGCGCCGGTGGTCGGGGCGCGCCGTACGTACAACCTGGATGAGCCGCTCACCTCACGGGACGCGGTTACGACGTACAACAACTTCTACGAGTTCGGTCTTGACAAGGAAGATCCGGCCGAGAACGCGCACACGCTGAAGTCACGACCCTGGACGATCAGCGTTGAGGGCGAAGTCGCGAAGCCCCAGACGATCGACATCGACACCCTACTCTCGTGGTTCCCGCTCGAGGAACGAGTCTACCGCATGCGGTGCGTCGAGGCGTGGTCGATGGTCATCCCCTGGCTGGGGTTCTCGCTCGCCGACCTGATCAAGCGGCTCCAGCCAGGCGGGAACGCGGCGTTCGTCGAGTTCACCACGCTCCTCGACCCGGACCAGATGCCGGGACAGCGCTGGGCGGTGCTTGATTGGCCGTACGTCGAGGGGCTCCGGATGGACGAGGCCATGCACCCGTTGACGTTCATGGCTGTCGGCCTGTACGGCAGCCTGCTGCCGAACCAGAACGGCGCGCCGTTGCGGCTGGTCGTTCCCTGGAAGTACGGCTTCAAGGGCGTCAAGTCGATCGACAAGATCCGCTTCACGGACACCCAGCCGAGGACGACCTGGGCGATGGAAGCGCCTCATGAGTACGGCTTCTACGCGAACGTCAATCCCGACGTGAACCACCCGCGCTGGAGCCAGGCCACAGAGCGGCGCATTGGCGATCTCGTCCGCCGCAAGACGCTGCCGTTCAACGGCTACGCCGAGGAAGTCGCCAGCCTCTACTCTGGCATGGACCTCCGAAAGAGCTTCTGACCTCGTCGTGCTGACTTCTCACCTCGGGGAGCGTCCCGCGCATGGCGGCTTCTGAGCGACCCTCGCGGGTACAGTTCTCGCAGCGACCACGCGCCGTACCCCTTGTGTGGTTGGCACCGGGCATCTTCGTTGGAGCACTGGCCCCGTTCGTCTGGATTGTGCTGCGCGCCCGGTCTGGCGAGCTCGGCGCCAACCCGATCGCGGAGGTCGAGAACGAGCTGGGTCTTGCCGCGCTCGTCCTCCTGGTCGCCAGCCTCGCCTGTACCCCGGCGCGCCACCTCTTCGCCTGGTCTTGGCCCCCGCGGGTTCGCCGCGAGCTCGGCCTGTTCGCCTTCTTCTACGCGGTGCTCCACTTTCTGGTCTACCTGGTGCTGGACCAGACTTTCGAGTGGGGGGCCATCGTCGAGGACGTCCTCGAGCGCCCGTTCATTACCGCCGGTTTTCTCGCCCTGGTGCTCCTGACACCGCTCGCGTTCACCTCGACGAAGGCTTCGATACGGCGGCTCGGGTTCCGCCGCTGGCAGCGCGTGCACCAGCTTGCCTACGTCGCCGGGGTGATGGCGGTCATCCATTTCATCTGGCGAGTCAAGCTCGACGTCACCCAGCCGCTGCTCTACGCGGCCGTCCTGGGCGGGTTGCTCGCCGTGCGAGTCGCCTTCTGGGTCCGCAAGCGCCTGGCAAGCCGGCCGTTGACCCCGAGCCAGATCGCCCCTGCATCCCCCGTCGACGAAGCCGCCAGCAGCTAAACCGAAGCCACAGTGGGATCCAGATGGTTGTGCCAGCAGCGTCCGCGTGTTTCACCGCGGTCTTGGTTTAGGACTCGGTCACGGCCTCCTGCCGGACGGGCGAACCACCGCCGTCGACGCCGTTCGGCGGAGGGCTCATCCGCCATCCCTGCTCCACGTCTCTGGCTTGTGGGCTGAACTCCCACGGGCATTCCCCAGGTCAGCTCATGATCTGCCAGCCGGCGCCGTGGTTCAGCCGGGCGTCTGCCTCAGCAGTCCTCGGCCCACTGGGCAGCCGGCTCGCGTCAGCGCCCCGGAGCGGCGGAACGATAGCCCAGCAAACGGTCGTACACGTCGATGCGTCGGTCGGCCACCGGGTTGGCCAGCTCCGACCAGTTGTGGTACCGCGCGGCGGAGAGGTTGATCTCGGCGCAGACGATCTCCTGGCGGTCGAGCGAGGCGCGATCCACGACGAAGCCGGTCGGGCCGAGAACGCAACTGTTGCCGAGGAATGTGCAGCTTCGTTCGGTCCCGCAGCGGTCCGCGCAGATCATGTAGACCCCATTGACATGCGCGGCGGCAGCGTGGACCCAGGGACTGATCGGATTCGCCAGGTCGATGAGCCCTTCCACCAGCACCCAGCAGGTCGGGTCGCAGATGATGTCCGCGCCCTGGAGAGCCAGGATACGCGCGACCTCGGGATGCCAGCCGTCGTAGCAGATCATGATCCCGACCCGACCGAATGGGGTGTGGAAGATCGGCAGGCCGAGATCGCCCGGCTCGAAGAACAGCTTCTCTTCGTCCCAGAGGTGGATCTTGCGGTACTTGCCAATGTACCCGTCAGGTCCGACGAAGGCGGCCGTATTGTAGAACCTGCCTCCGTCCCGTTCGGCCACGCCGCCGACGATGTAGCAATCGCCAGCCCGCGCAAGCTGCTGCCACGCCTCGACTGTCGGCCCACCCGGCACGGGTTGGGCAATCTCGGCCACTTCGGCGCGGCTGTTGAACATGTAGCCGCTGCTGCAGAGCTCGGGCAGGACCATCAGCTTGACACCGTCGCGGATGGCGCGGCCGATCAGTTCGGAAGACACTTGCAGGTTGTAGTCGAGGTCGCCGACATGAGGCTCCATCTGAATGGCCGCGACCTTCAAGAGCGATTCTCGACCCTTGATCCGCTGACCCGGATACTCCGGCACTGGCTGCATGCTTGCCATCGTCCGACTCCTCTCTGGGGCCGCTCGTTCAGGCTTCGAGCCGTTGCTTCAGGCTAGTCTCACCCGCCTGCCGCGCGCCTTCATTGTGCCAGCCAGCCGCCGTCGATGGCGATGGTGACGCCGCAGACGTAGTCGGATTCGTCAGACGCCAGATACACCGCTGCCGGCGCCACGTCCTCAGGGCGACTCGTGCGGCCGTACGGTGTGCGCTGAAGGAGCGACGCGTAGTAGGCGGGCTCTCGCATCAGGTGGCTGTTGATGGGCGTCTCGACGTTGGAGGGCGAGATGCCGTTGACGTTGATCCGGAACGGCGCAAGCTCGACGCCGAGCGCCCGAGTCAGGCCGTTCACGCCAGCCTTGGACGCGCCGTAGACAGCGCTCTTCGGAAAACTGGTCTCGCCGGCCTGCGAGCCGATGTTGATGACCTTCCCCTTGCCCTGCCGGCGCATCTCGACGACCGCCCGCTGGGTCAGAAAGAACAGGCCCTTGAGATTGGTAGCGACGATCGTGTCCCAATCGCGCTCGGAAACGTCCTCGAGCGCCCCGTTGATGAACACGCCAGCGTTGTTGACCAGGATGTCCAGCTTGCCGAAACGATCGACGACGGCGTGGACGAGCCGGTCGTGGTCGGCAAGCACGGAGACGTCGGCCTGGACCGCGATCGCCTCACCACCAGCGTCACAGATCCCCGCCGCGACGGCCTCGGCTCCGGCACGGCTCCGCGCGGCAATGGCCACGCGCGACCCCTCCCTGGCGAAGGTGCGCGCGATGCACTCGCCAATGCCGGCGCTTCCGCCAGTGATCAGCGCCACTCGTCCCAGCAAGCGCATCTGGCGCTCCTCTCCATCTGCCTCGTGGCGAGCATACGCAGCGCCAGCGCGATCGTCAAGGCAGCGCTTCGCGACGCGACAACCGCGCGGCGCAGAGTCTCGTCTTCCAGGGACCGGCCTGCTAGCATTGCGCTGCCGAGTGCAGGACCAAACCAGAGGATTGGGATAGCCGTCGCCCCTACAAGATCGAATCCGACCATCTGCTCTGCTCGTGCACCAGGAGACGACGGATGAGGCTAGCCGACAAGATCGCGATCGTCACGGGCGGTTCGCGAGGGATTGGCCAGGCGATCGCCCACGGCATGGCCGAGGAAGGCGCCCGGGTCGTGGTCTTCCATTCCTCCGCGCCGGGTACCTTCATCGGATCAACCGGTCGGCCGACCGCCGCGGCGGTGGGCGAACCGCTCGAAGTTCACGGAGACGTCTCTAGCAGAGCGGACGTCGAGCGGCTGGTGCAGACCACGCTGGCTGCTTATGGCGGGATCGACGTCCTGGTGAACGTCGCGGGAGTGGCGGTGTTCGGGGAGTTCCTCGAGATGACCGAGGCGGAGTGGGAGCGCCAGCTCGCTGTCAACGCGAAGGGTGTCTTCCTGGCGTCACAGGCGGTGGCGCGCGTGATGGCCCGGCAGGGCGGCGGACGGATTGTCAACGTCACCTCCATCTCCGGCGAGCGAGCCGACCCGGCGCTGGTGGCCTACTGCGCCAGCAAGGCCGCTGCGAACATGCTTACCAAGGCGATGGCCGCCGCGCTGGGCAAGTACAACATCACGGTCAACGCCGTTATGCCGGGGACGACGGTCACGGACATGAATCGAGACCGACTCGCGGACGAGCGGATCGCCGGCCCGCTGCGAGCGATGACGCCGCTCGGTCGACTGGGAGCCCCGGCCGACATCGTGGGCGCCGTCCTCTACCTCGCCTCGCCGGAGGCCGCCTGGACATCCGGCGCGCTGATCCCCGTCGACGGTGGTTTCCTGACGTAGTCGATCGTTCGCAGACCACACGGGAGGTCATGATGGCCCAAGGAAGTGGGATCAAAGCCAACGGAATTCACCACACAAGTCTCGTTGTCAGCGATATGGATCGCTCACTGCGCTTCTATCGCGACCTGCTCGGCATGGAGGTCGCGGTGGACACGGAGATGCAGGGTGAGATGCTCGACCGAGAAGTTGCGCTCCAGGGCGCGCACATCCGGGTTGTCGAGCTGAAGGTGGGCCAGGCAAACGCGTACCTCGAGCTGCTGCAATACTACGCGCCGCCCGGCAAGCCGTTCCCGCGCGACTTCCGCTGTTGCGACACGGGCGCTCCGCACATCGCCTTCCTGGTGCCTGACATCCAGCGCGCGTACGAGGAGCTCAGCGCGGCCGGCGTGAGATTCACTTCACCGCCGCAGGACGTTGACAGCGGCGCGTTCCGCGGCAGCAAGACGGTCTACTGTTACGACCCTGACGGCCTGATCGCTGAGCTGTGGGAACTGCCTGCCTGAGGGAGTTCGGGCGGCAGACCACGCCGCTGCCCGCCGAACACGTCGAGGGATCCCCCCCTGGCCTACGGTCGGAACGGCTGTTTGACCCAGCCTTCCTCGACGTTCGAGACGAAGTACAGTGTGTTCTTCGAGTAAGCAAACCGCCACTGGCCATTGTGCTTGACGAGGCGGTCGTCGTACTTGCCGGTCATCACGACCGGCTCCTGGACGCTCGGGTCATCGGTGCGCAGCATGGTCGCCGGCCCGTAGAGCAGCCAGGTGGCGCTCGCGCTCTGACCGTCGGCCGCGACGCTGATGAGCGGGTTCAGAGTGTAGTGGAGCACCCAGACGATGGACTTGCTAACACCGGCCATGAACGTCCGGATCGCCTCGACCCCCTCGTAGCGGCCAAAGACATTGCTCTCCCAGACACCGCCCGGGATGAACAGACTCACGATCCCGTCCGGGTCATAGCCCTGGTCGCAGTACGACGCGTAGAGCATCTTGAGATTTCGGATCGCCTCGAGATCCTCGAGCAAGGCCAGTCGCTGCTCTAACGCCTGACCCGTCTTTGCGCCGGCCAGATCGACGTCCATTGTTCCCGCTCCTTCGCCCATCATCACCAGAGGCCGGTCCCTCTCACGAGCCATCATCTGACCGTCGCGATTATAGGCCAGTCTGTTACATCGAATGACGGCAGCCGGTCCGAACCCGGGCATCCGGGGCCGGGACCGCGCGCAAGGCAGGCGCGCGCGGCGGGATTGACGACGCCGGCAGCGTCCACTGCGTCTGTGTGGTCCCCAAACCGTCCGCGACGCTGCACCCCCTGTCTTCTCGAACGATGGCAAGTGCAGCGAGACGATCGCGTTCAGCGCGAGGCACGCCTTCCGGCCTCGCGACGTCAGCCCGGGAGACGCGGAAGCGCCCGTGGCGACAGGCACTTCGACACCCACCATGTCGCTCCGGCTGAAGCGGACGACGACCACGTCCTGGGTCCGTGATGGGTCC
>JADZDV010000263.1 GCA_020850915.1 Chloroflexota bacterium
CAGCGAATGTGCCTGCACTGAGCGCAGCGAATGTGCCTGCACTGAGCGCAGCGAATGTGCCTGCACTGAGCGCAGCGAATGTGTCCGCCCCTTCCGGTTGCGGGTTGGTTCGGTACCTCGAGGGTGGTCGTTTCGTGGCCGGGGTAACGCGGCGCTGCGACATTGCTCGGGCGCACCCGCTCTCACACCGTCTGGTTGGCGATGCTCAGGTGGTGGAGGCTGTAGCGCTCCAGGCTGCGGCGCTGGCGCTCCGAGATGACCTCGCAGACCCAGCCCCAGTGGGTCGTCACCCAGTCGCCGGGTCGAGCGTCGTCCGCGAACCCCCGCCCGTCGAGCTGTCGGAGCAGGCGCTCCTGGCGGGCCGCGCCGAGCGCGAGCTTCCCGTCCGCCAGGATGAGCGGCTGGCGCTCGACCACCACCTCGGCGCCCTCGAGGCGGATCACCCGCCCCCAGCTTACGCGGCAGTTGTCCAGGGTGCTCATGTCCTGACCCAGCTCGCCAACGCGGCTGTGGACGTCCAGCACGTGGAAGCTGTGGTGCGGCCGGGCGCCGGCCGGGGCCTTCCCGAGCACCAGCTCGCGCGTCCGCCCCTGCAGCTGCTTCGCGTACCGCTCCAGCAAGGCGTCGTAGAGCTGGCGCACCTCCACCCGCTCCAGCAGCTCGTTGCCGAGCCAGTACGCCTCCACCACGCGGTCGTCAAGCGGGTCCGGCAGGTGGTTGGCGCGGGCGATGAGCTGGAGGTAGGGATAGGCGCCGGTGAACCGGCGCAGCAGCGGCGGCAGCCCGCCGTCTGATGCCTGCTCGATGCCGTACTCGAACAGCGCGCGGTTGTCGTCCCCGCCGCAGTAGCGCAGCCGATTGGGCATGAAGCCGTAGCGGATGAAGCGCACGCACCCCTGCAGCGTCCGGCCCGGCAGCTCGATGGTCAACGCCCTTCGCCTCCCAGGAGCGCCTCCGCGCTCTCAGCGTCGGCCAGCAGATTGCCGATCTCATCGTACATAGCGACGATCGCCCTCGCCTCGGCCTCGTCAATCAGCTCCAGCACCAGCCCGCGATCCACCAGCGCGTACTGGCCAGCGCTGGCCTCCGGCTGCAAGACCAGACTGGCGCGCGCCTGCATCCCGCCGTGCAGCTCGACGACCGCTTCGTCCCCGTCGATCAGCAGCAATCGGGCCGGCAGGATCAGGCACATCGTCAGCGCTGCCCTTCGTGCGCGGGCTGCTCTGACGCGCCCGCCCGGACCGCCTCGAAGATCGCGCGGGCCAGGACCGGATAGGCCGAGCTCTGGAACTCCTGGTCGTCCATGTAGCGCGTGACGATGCGGTCGTTCTCGGCGATCCGCTCGATCATCAGGCTCTCCACCAGCTTGCGCACGCCGAGCTGGAAGCGGTCCAGCGGATTGGCGAGGGCCGTCTGGACCACCTGCTCGCTCTTGCAGGCCTTCTCCTTGATCTGCTCGAAGAACAGTCGGTCCTCTTCGCCAAACTCCGTCCCGAAGCGCTCGTTCAAGATCTCGATGATCTCGGAGAGCGGCTTCGCTTCGTCCGTCGCCTGGCCCGTGCCGACGTCCGTCGGACTCTTGACGTACCGCGTCTCGCCCTCGGCCAGCGGGATGACGCCGGAGAAGATCCGCTCCAGGCGGTAGTACTGGAGCGCCACGTCGTCTCCCAGGTTCATGGGCGGCGCGTTGTCGTCGGCCGGGAGGTGCCCCGCCAGCAGCTTGCCGAAGCTGTAGAGCATCTCCAGGTCCGGATCGGCGTAGGGGATGATCTGGCTCAGGAAGGCGTACAGCCGGACGTAGCCGTTCAGCTTCTCGCGAAACCGCTGCCGATGCTCCTCGTCCGGCAGCGCCGTGAAGCGGTCCACGGCCGGCTGGAGGTGGCGCTCGAAGCGGGCGTGGTCCGCGACGCTCTCGCGCTCGGGCGGCGTGTAGAAGATGCGCGCGAACGCCTCCACCTCGCTCCAGTGGTAGACCTGGGCTTCGTCCAGTTCGTACTTGAGCTTCTCGAGTTGGGACGGGTCGGAGGCCTCGCGCAGCTCGGTCCGGTCGTAGTACGGCTTGAAGGCGCGGAAGATGTCCTCGGCCTCGTTGACGAAGTCCAGGACGAACGGCGCCTCCTTGCCCGGGATCATCCGGTTCAAGCGGGAGAGCGTCTGGACCGCCTGGACACCGTCCAGCCGCTTGTCCACGTACATCGCGTGGAGCAGCGGCTGGTCGTAACCGGTCTGGTACTTGTTCGCCACGAGCAGGATCTGGTAGTCCGGCGACTCGAACCGATCGGGTAACTGCGCCTCGCCGATCGGCTTGCCGGTCACCACGTCCTTGTTCATCCCGGGCTCGGTGTAGTCCAGACCGGTCTCCGGGTCGTGCACCGTGCCGCTGAAGGCCACCAGGGGGCGAATGTCGTAGCCGCGCTCATCGATGTAGGCCGTGAAGGCGCGCATGTAGCGGACCGCGTGCAGGCGGGACGGCGTCACGACCATCGCCTTGGCTCGACCGCCGAGGCGATGCCGCGCGTGGTCGTTGAAGTGCTCCACGATCAGCTCGGTCTTCTGCTCGAGGTTGTGCGGGTGGATGCTGGTGAACTTGGCCAGCGCCCGCGCCGTCTTCTTCTTTGGGAGCCGCGGGTCCTCCGCGGCGGCTTTCCGCAGGCGGAAGTACGTGGCGTAGGTGGTGTACTGCTGGAGGACGTCCAGGATGAAGCCCTCCTCGATCGCCTGGCGCATGCTGTAGATGTGGAACGCCTCCGGCACGCCGCTCGGCCCCGGCCGGCCGAACAGCTCGATCGTTTTGCCCTTGGGCGTGGCCGTGAAGGCGAAGAAGCTCATGTTCGACTGGCGGCCCCGCGCCTGGACGATCTGGTTGAGGCGGTCCTCCCAGTCGGCCGGCGACTCGTCGCTCTCCGCCAGCGCGGCGCCGAGGATCATCCGCAGCTCGTGCGCGGCCTCGCCGGACTGGCTGGAGTGGGCCTCGTCCACCACGATCGCGTAGCGCCGCGCGGCGATTGCCGCCTCCCAATCCTTCGCCTGCTGCTGCTCCGCGTCGGTCGCCTGCTCCTGGCTGTCCGCGCCCGTCGCGTGGAGCAGCCCCCGCGGTACGAAGGGGAACTTCTGGAGCGTCGTGATGACGATCTGCGTTCCGTCGACCAGCGCCGCCGCGAGCTGCTTCGAGTCCTGGTCGATCGGCTTGACGACCCCCTGCGCGTGCTCGATCTGGTAGATAGCGTCCTGGAGCTGGCGGTCCAGCACGCGGCGATCGGTGATGACAACCACGCAGTCGTAGACCTTCTGATCCGAGGCGTCGTGCAGGTTGG
>JADZDV010000264.1 GCA_020850915.1 Chloroflexota bacterium
CGGAACCTCGCCAGCGCGTGCGCCCGCGAGAAGCGCGGTCCGTCGCTCCTTTTTCACCGTGCCGGTGAGCAGCTCGGCCTTCACACCGCGCTGCCGGATCAGCGCGCACAGCAGCTCGCAGTGATCGACTCGCCCCGAGAGAACGAGCCCCAAGTGCCCGGCCCGGGCTTCCGCCGCCACGTGCTCGGCGATGAGGACGTTCCGCTCGCCGTCGTGAACGAGGGCGTCGAGCATGCGCGCGTAGTCGTCGGCCCCGGCGTAGACGAACGCGAACCCGGTCTCGATCACCCGCACCTCGGGCAGCTTCAAGACTCCGGCGGCGACCAGCTCCTCGTGGGTGATCGTGGCGACCGCGGGCCCGAGGAACAGGTCGAGCAGCGGGGTGAGGCCGTCCTCCCGCTCCGGCGTCGCCGTGAGCCCGAAGCGGTAGCGCGCTGGGCAGCGATCGACGACCGCGCGAAACGTGGTGCTCGGGCAGTGGTGCGCCTCATCGACGAGGAGCAGCCCGAATCGTTCGAGCAGCGCGTCGAGCCGAGGCACCTCCCAGCGCGCCAGCGCCTGGACGAGCGCGACCGTGACCGGGGCGACGGTCTCCTCGCCATCGCCGATGAGGCCCGCCTCCACGCCGAGCAGCTCGCGAAGCTGTCCGCGCCACTGCTCGGCCAGATCGAGCGTGTGGACGAGGATGAGCGTCGGGGTCCGCAGGTGCGCGATCGCGGCGACGCCGATGCGCGTCTTGCCGCCGCCGCACGGGAGCACCACCGTTCCCTGCGTCACGTTCACCATCGCGCCGAGCGCGCGGTCCTGGTACGGACGAAGCGGTGGCGCCGGGCACTCGTCGAGGCGCTCGGCGGGCAGCACCCGCCGGTCGTCGCACTGGACGATAACGCTATCGAGAGCGGCCAGGCGCCGGAGCGCATGGATGGCCCCGCGCGGCAGCCGAAGCTCGGCGCTGGTCTGCTCTACGACGCACAGCCGCTCGGGCACGCCGCGCGTCGAGAGCCCGAGCCTCAGGCGGTCGAAGTACGCGGGATTCGGAAACGAGAGCGCCCGTAGAAGCCGCTCGTCGAGCTTCGGCGAGACCTCGGTGCGCGCGACGGTGATGCCGGCATCAACCTGCGCTCGCATCGGAGGCCTCCGCGAGGAATCGGGCGATGTTGTCGAGCTTCCGCGTGGTCAGCATCGGCGGCAGGCTCTTCAAGAACCGCCGGCCGTACGCCTTCTCGGCGATGCGCTTGTCGAGGATCACCGCGACGCCGATGTCCTTCTGCGAGCGGATGAGCCGGCCAACGCCCTGGCGCAGCATGATGATGGCGCGCGGGACGAGGTAGCTGTCGAAGGCTCGCCGGTCGCGGGCGCAGATGGCGTCCACGACCGGGTCGTCCATGTTGGGGAACGGCAGCTTGTCGATGACGACTCCGGTTAGCGCCTCGCCCGGCACGTCGATGCCGGTCCAGAAGCTCTCGGTGCCGAGCAGCACGGAGCCGACGTCCTCCTTGAAGAGGCGCGTGAGCTCGGTGCGCGGCAGCTCGCCCTGCTTCAGCACCCGGTGGCCGTTGCATGAGATGCGCTCGAAGACCGCGTTCAGGTTCCGGTACGAGGTGAAGAGACCCAGCGTCCGACCGTCGCACGCGTCGATCACCGTCTTCACCGCGTCCGCCACGGCCTCGACGAACCCGGGCTCGCGCGGATCGGGCATCCCGTTGGGCACGATGAGCAGCGCCTGCTTCGCGAAGTCGAACGGCGACTCAGCGACGAGCTCGAGCGCGTCGTCCGGTGCGCCGAGCTCGTTCCGAATGAACTCGAACGTGCCGGCTGTCGTCATCGTCGCCGACACGAGCGACACGGACTCGGTGCGATCGAAGAGCTCGGCGCGCAGCAGCTCGGCTACGTCGATGGGTTTGGCGCCGAGCTTCGCGCGGCCCTTCAAGTCGAGGTCGATGAAGTAGACCTTGTTCGGATCCGAGAGGCCCACGGCCTCCAGGAGGCGCGATGCGATCGTCTCCGACTGCCGGCGGGCGTTGCGCGCCTTGGCCCGGTCCTCTCGCTCGGCGGTCTCGTCGTCCGCGATGGGCCCAGCAAGCCGGGCCACCTCGCCGAGGGCCTTCACCAGCTTGCCCGGCGCGGCGAAGTCGGGCGTCTTCAACCGGCACTTGTAGAACGGCGTGCGCGCGTGCCTGGCGACGGCCTCGAAGAAGTCGCCAGCCTCGCGCCGCAGCTCACCGGCGAGCTTCTTCCTGCCGCGGTCGTCGGCGTAGCGGGCGAGCCGCGTGACCGAGAACTCCGAGACGGTGAAGCCGAAGAAGTCGCGCGCGATGTCCGCCGCCTCGTGCGCCTCGTCGAGCACGAGCAAGTCGAACTCGGGCAGCACGAGGTCCTGGCCGGTCTCGCGGCGCACGGCGAGATGCGCGAACAGCAGGTGGTAGTTGGTGACGATGACGTCGGCCTCGGCGGCCGCCGCCTTCGCGCGCTCGGAGAAGCACCGCTCGCGGAAGGAGCACCCGTCGCTCTTGCAGTCGTCCGAGCCGACCGAGAAGCGCGACCAGGCCGCCGGCCCGGGCACGAACGGCACCTCCGAGACGTCGCCCGTCTGGGTCTTCGCCGCCCAGGCGATCAGCTCCTGGACCTGCCGGTCGAGGTCGTCATGGACGAAGCCGGTGAGCTCGCCACGCGCCTCGCTCTCGGCCAGGCGATCGAGGCAGAGGTAGTTGTTGCGCCCCTTGAGCAGCGCGAACGAGAATTTCCACGGCAGCACCTCGGCGAGGAGCGGCAGGTCCTTGGTGACGAGCTGCTCCTGGAGCGCGATGTTCGCCGTGGCGATCACGACGCGCTTCTTCCGATGGTGCGCGAGCCAGACGGAGGGCACGCCGTAGGCGACGCCCTTGCCAGTGCCGCACGGTCCCTCGCCGAGAGCGTGGCGCCCGTCCCGCATGGCCTCGTCGACCATCCGGGCCAGCGCCACCTGGCCCTCGCGCGCTTCGTAGCCGGGGAAGCGCCGGGCGAAGAGCCCGCCGTCCCCGAACACCTCGTTCAGGTAGTCGGTCATCGGTTCCTCGCGCTCCCCCGCGGGGGACGCCCTCACGCGAACGGGTCCGTCTCGGTGCTGGTGGCGGCC
>JADZDV010000265.1 GCA_020850915.1 Chloroflexota bacterium
CTGGCATGCGGCTGGAGACCGTCTGCGAAAGCTCGCTCCAGCGTCTGAGCTCGTGTTGACCCCGGCAGCGTTTTCAGACCTCCCGTTTACCCTCCGCAACGATGCAGTTGACGCTCGGACGGCAGGCTAGCAGTGAGCCGCGGGCAGGGTTCGCAAAGGCTGCACCGGGTGGCAGCGCGCATGTACTGTGAGCATGTCCCTGACGACATAAGCGACTGGGAGACGCGGCAACAGTGGCCGCTGATTTTTCGGTTCCGGCCGCACTCCTTCGCGGCACAGGACATCGACGAGCTGGCGCTCCGCTACACCGTCGCCCTGGCCGCCGTCCGCGGCGCGCTGGATCTCCGCATCGACAGTCTGCCGCCCATCGAGCTGTTCTGTGCTGACCTGCCGCCGGAAGGGCCGCCGGAGTCGAGTGCGGAAGGGGCCGTCGCCAGCGCCGACCGCATCGTGTTGCGAATCGTCCATTCGCCGGACGCTCCGGACACGGCGCCGGAAGTGGTCCTCACCCGCGCGCTCACGACGTACTGTCTCGGCGAGCGGCCAAGAGCTGCTCGCTTCTGGGACGAAGGGCTTGGCGGGTACCTGGCCGGCCGCTCGGGTTTCTCGTCACACCACACGGAAGCGCCGACTCGCTGCCGGCAGCTCCTGCTCGAGGGGCTCCTCCCACCGCTGGAGGAGCTGGTGGGAGAGGCCGGGACGCGCGTGTCGGTCCTGGTGGCAACCGTGGCGGGGGGCTTCGCCGCCCACCTGATCGACACATCTGGGATAGAGCGCTACCGAAGCTTGCTCCAGAGTATCAGCCCCGAGGACGCAGGCGCATTCCGCCACATCTACCACCGGCCGCTCGTCGTGGTCGACCGCGACTGGCGGCGCCGACTCGAGGCGAGCGAAAAGTCGGCGGGGCAGTCGATCTGGGGGGTGCTCTGCCGCCTGGCGCCGCTGGCACGGCCATACTGGCGCGACGGTGTGGTGATCCTCCTGTACACACTCCTGACGATCGCCTTCTCCGCCGCGATCCCGCTGGCTTTTCGGCTCTTGATCGACAACGTGCTGGGCCGCCGCCCGCTGAGCGAGCCGCTCCCATTCATCGGACCGGAGGGGTATGTCATCGACACCCCTGAGCAGCAGCTCCAGGTGCTGATCCTGCTGGTAGCTGCTCTCGGCATGCTCTACATCGTGGCGGCGGTGGCGCGGCCGCGGCTGAACGCGCTGTACAACCGGGTAGGAGAATCGTTCGCCATCGATCTCCGCCAACTCACACTCCGGGTGCTGTCGTCGCTCCCGTCAGCCTTCTTCTCCCGAACCACGGTTGCCGATATCAACCACCGAGTGGTCCAGGACATCGCGACGATCCAGCAGACGTTGACCGGTTCGCTGGTGCCGCTCGTCTCAGGGAGCCTCTCGATCGCGATGTACGGCACGATGCTCGTCCTGCTTCAGGCGCAGCTTGCCGTAGTGGCGCTGGCTGGCCTTCCATTGCTCGCCCTGGTCTACCGCGGCCGGCGGCGCAGTCCGCGGGCCGCTGCGCTGGAGCGGATCCGGCGGTTGGCCGATCTCTCCGCGCGCGTCAACGAGTTCGCGGCGGCGCACGTGCTGGTGAAGATCTACCTGGCAGCCCCCCACCTGCTCCAACGCCTCGGGGGAAGGATGCAGACGCACCGCGCGCTGAACATCGTGTATGCCCGTGAGAGCTCGTTGCTCACCCAGATCGGTGCTTTGCTGATGCACTTCGGCCAGCTACTGGTCTTGCTCGTCGGCGGGTACCTGGTCGTTACCAGCGGAGGACAAGACCTGGCGCCGGGCGGATTGGTCGCCTTCTACGTTCTGTTCAACCAGCTCTTCCTTCCGATCGCCGATGTCTCCAGCGCGAGCCAGAGCCTTGTCGGAGCCTCCGCCAGCCTGGACCGGGTGACGGAGCTGCTGGCCGAGATGCCGGAGCAGGAGCCTGTCGATGCCGTCCAGGTCCAGCCGCTCGCCGGGGAGATCCGTTTCCACGACGTGAACTTCACCTACGCCGTCGGGAAGACGGTGTTGCGGCACCTGAATCTGGCCATCTCGGCCGGCACGACCGTCGCGTTTGTCGGCTCAACCGGAGCGGGCAAGTCCAGCCTGGTCCAGCTCCTCCCGCGACTGTACGACCCGACGCACGGCGCAATCACCTGGGACGGCGTGGACCTCCGAGAAGCGTCCCTGACGTCACTGCGTCAGCAGATCGCCTACGTTCCGCAGGACTCGTACGTCATCAGCGCCAGCGTCTACGACAATATTCGCTTCGGCCTCGCGAACACGTCCGAGGAGGAAGTGGAGCGCGCCGCGCGCCTGGCCCAGGCCCACCAGTTCATCGCGGGCCTGCCAGACGGCTATGACACGATCGTCGGCGAGCACGGCGTCGGCCTCAGCGGCGGCCAGCGGCAGCGCATTGCCCTGGCCCGCGCGCTGCTGCGCCGCCCGTCCGTGTTGATCCTGGACGAGGCAACCTCGTCGCTCGACTCGACCACCCAGCGCGCGGTGCAGGACGGGCTGTTGACCTCCGGTCCGCGGACGATCGTCAAGATTGCGCACCGGCTGGAGACGATCGCAGACGCGGACGTCATCTTCGTGTTGGACAGTGGACGGCTGGTGGAGCACGGGCGACACGACGAGCTGGCGGCAGCGGGAGGCGTGTACGCGCAGCTCCTGAGAGACCAGGTCAGCATGCTGGACGCGGCGGGCAGGCCAACCGCGCGCCAGGCGGTCCGCTGGTTGGCCCGCCTCTCGCCATTCGCGGAACTGTCTGCCGATCGTCTGGAACGGCTCGCGAGCGTGCTCACCAGGCTCGAGCTACCGGCTGGCGAGATGGTCTACCAGCAGGGTGGCGCTTCCGACGACCTGTACATCCTGGGCAACGGGCGCGTGGAGGTGCTGGAGCGGGACGAAACCGGCGAAGAGCGGGTGGCCAAGACCCTCAGCACCGGGGCCGTCTTTGGCGCGAGCGGCTTCCTCCAGGGCCGCCCGCGCCTCACCGAGGCCCGGACGGCGTCGAACGTGCTGTTGTACGTCCTGCACCGATCGAGCTTCGAGGCCGCGGTCGGCACGGGAGCCCGTGCCCCGTTCCCCAATACCAACGCGCCAGTCGTCGATGAAAGCAGCACGGAACGCGTGGCGACGCCAGTTCACTCGCACGGCTTCACGCCGTGAGGTCGCGGGGACCATCTTGGAGCACGCTGGCGGTCTCCGCGCGATCGGCCGGCGTTCAGGACGAGCTGCCGTGTGACAGGACGCGCTGAATCTGCTCCATGCCCAACCCTGCTAGTCCAAGCCGCTCGAGCGAGCGCCCCTCCACCCGAAAATCCCGACCGGTCATCGCGGAAGCGACGGCCACAACGCCGTCGATGGCCGGGGTCGGCACGCCGGCCGCCTGCCCGAGCGCCGCCATCGGCACCAGTCCGCAGGGGACATCCTCCGACAGGTAGCGGTGCCTCAGCGATTTCGGGGCTGGCGCGTACTTGTAGGCATCCCGGGTGAGCTCCTGGAGCGTCTCGTACATCGTAGCCTCCCGCACACGGTAGGTCGTGGCGATCCAGTCCCTGATGTTCGGGATGTCCACTCCGAAAGCCCGTGCCACGGCCATGCGGTCCGCATCGACCGCTTCGATGAGGTTGCAGACGCTCGGCGTGCAGCCCTCGCCGTAGAAATGGTAGCTCCCTGGTGATTCGGCCCGCCCCACATTGCCCAGCGTGCCGGCTGGATGGAGCACCGCGTTCGCGTTGGTCAGACTCGTGTACAGGGCGTTCGGCGGCGCGATCGCCTGGGGGAAGGCCGGCTTCAGCCGCTCGATCACCACGGCAGAGCGCGTCGCGGGGAGCGCGGCGATCTGGAGAAAGTCCTTGATCGTCGTCATAAGCACGCGGTCTGGCGAGAGCACCGTGAGCGAGAAGGGGTAGCTGTCCATCTCGGCGATGTCCACCGCCGCTCCACAACCGGCCTGCCGCAGCTCGTTCCGCACGAGCAGCGCCCCGCCCGTGTCACCCTGGATCAGCAGGACAGTCTGGCCGTCGCGTAGGAGCGGCGCCAGCGCCTGGGCGACCTCGGCGTGCTGGTTGCCCTCGGTGCAGACGATGATGACGTCGGCACCATCGACGGCAGGAGCCAGTTCGGTCGTCGCGCTCTCGACACGCGCGAACCCGGCCCCTGTACCCTCCACCAGGAGCCCGCCCTGCTGCCGAATGCCGGCAATTTGAGCCTCGTCCCGGTCGCAGATGCGCAGGCGGTAGCCGAGGTGCCCGAAGTGGGCCACCAGCCCCTTGCCGCCCATGCCGATTCCCACAATCGCGATGACCGGCTGCTCATGCTGAGCATTCATGAACTCGACCTCCTCACGATGACTCCACACACCGCGACACCCAGTACGTCGGGCGGCCCGGCCGCCGTGGACCGTCCCGCCGCGTCCTCCCCGACGTCCTAGCCGCGCACCTTGCGCCGAATGCCCTCCGCGTCCAGACCTGCCAGACCGAGGCGCGCGAGTCCGCGGCCCTCTGCCTCCAGGTCGCGGCCGAGTAGTGCCGACGCAAGCACGATGATCGACTCCATGACCGGCATCGGAAAGCCGACCGCGCGTCCAAGTGCCGCCATCGGCACCACGCCGCTGGTCACGTCCTCTACCAGGAACGGGTGCTCGAGCGAGCCCGGCGCCTTGAGCGCGGCGTACATCGGCGAGGTCTTGATCGCCGTGGCGATGTCGTCGCCGACCGCCTCGCAGGAGTCGTTGAGATAGTGCTGAAGGGTGACCGTCTCCGCGCCAAGCGCCTGTGCCAGGCCGACCCGCTCAGCGTCGAAGCGCTCGATGACGCGCGAGACGGCCGGCGTACAGCCCTCAACGTAGTGGAGGAACGCTCCGGGGCGACTCTCTACCCAGCCGGCATTCAGGACCAGCGGAACGGCGTGGTTCGAGGGGCCGAAGTTGGTGAGGCTGGTGCTCAGCACGTCTGGCGCCGCGACGAACGGCAGCGTGGAGAGCGTCTCCAGCACCGCGGCGGTGTCCGTGGCGGGCAGCGCCGCCGCCGGCAGGCGAAGCTTCTCCGGCCCGAGGAACACGCGCGCGGGACCGACCAGGCGAGAGTTGGCGATGTAGCTGATCGTCTCAGCGACGCGGACTCCCGGTCCGTGCGGCGCCCCCGCCTCCTCCAGGCCCGCTCGAAATTCCAGCGCTCCGCCGGTGCGGCCCGGCGCCAGCAGGACGATCTGTCCCGGCTCCAGGAACGGAGCGGTCGCCAGCGCGAGCGCTCGGTGAAGCTCGGGAACGCCCGAGACCGCGGCGACGGTGGCGCCCTCCAGCGCCTGGCCCGCGTCGGACGTGATCAGCTCGAACGGCACGCGACCGGACCAGTAGCCTTCGACCTCCAGGCCGCCCGCCTCGCGAATCGGCTCCAGGTGCTCCGTTCTCGCCTCACTGCCGGGCGCCAGCCAGAACCGGATGGCGTAGCCCTTGCTGCCCAGGTACGCCGCCAGACCGAGGCCTCCGAAAGTGGTCGTCCCACCGGTCACCCCGGTCCCGAAGCCCATGATCGTCGCAATCGGTCGGTCGCTCACCGTCGCACCCCTCCCTCGTCCGCCTGGCCGGCCAGGCCAGACAACAGGCTGCTGGCTCTCCCGGCTTCCTTCAGCCTGCCTCACGCGCCAGTCGCGTGAGCCCTCCGCTCGTGGACCATCATAGGCGTTTCGCGGGCGCGCCTCCACCCGCCGGCAGGAGACCTGGTCGGCAAACGGTTGACGCCTGCCCAGGGCAACCCTACACTAGAGGCCACAGCGCGCCCAACCGTCTCGTCGTTCGAACCGGACCGCCGCCCCAGGAGGACGTCTTGGCAACGTTTATGACCGCCGACCCGAACCTGGATGAGCTGAGACGATATCGAGCCGTTCACGACTACATCGATCGCCACGCCGGCGAGAGCGTCGAGGAGGTGCGCCGCTTCCTGCGCATCCCCGGCTTCTCGGACACCGGCGAGGGGATCCAGCGCAGCGCGCAGGCGTGCGTGGACTACCTGAAGATGGTTGGCTCTGTTGACGTCCAGGCGGTGGAGACGCCAGGGCATCCGGTCGTCTTCGGCAGGCTGATGTCCAAGAACCCCAACGCCAAGACCATCATGGGGTACAGCCTGTACGACCAGACGCCGACGATCCCCTCGGAATGGACCAGCGATCCGCTCGGCGCGGAGATCATCGACCCGACGCGCATTGGCGTCGCCCCGGAGCTCGGCAGCGTCATCTGCAACCGCGCGGCGCACAACCAGCGCGGACCGATGCTCTCCTTCATCCTGGCCCTCCAGGCGATGAAGGCCGTCGAGGGCGACATTCCGGTGAACGTCGTCTGGCTCTGGGAAGGCGAGGAGGAGATCGGCAGCCCGAGCCTGCCTGGCTTCCTCGAACGGTACATGGACGCGTACCGCCCCTGCCAGGCGATGTACTGCCCGAGCATGCGCCAGAACTGGTATGGCCCGATGGTCATCCCGCGCGGCTACAAGGGCGGCGTCTGCCTGGAGCTGGAATGCAAAGGCGGCGAGTGGGGCGGGACCGCGGACGGCCGCCATACCTGGGCTGGACACGTGCCGTGGGTGGATGCGCCGATGATGCGGTTGATCCACGCCGTGGGGTCGCTCTTCGACGCCGATCACAACGTAGCGATCGACGGGGTCGACGCCTTTGTGCTGCCGCTCTCAGAAGAGGACCGAGCAGAGCTGGATGCGCTCCGAAACGGCTTCAACGACGATCTCGAGCGGATGATGAAGGCGGTGATCGGCGTCAAGAGGTTCCGGGGCGGCAAGTCCGTCCCCGAGCTGATGGACCGCTGGGCCACCTCGGTTGCGCTGAACATCCAGGGCGTCGTGGGCGGCTACATCGGCCCGACCTTCTACACGATGATGCCGCAGACCGCCAGCGCCAAGATGGACTTCCGCCTGCCGCCAGGACTGGAGTTCCCGAAGCTCATCGAGCTGCTGCGAGCCCATCTCGACCGCCGCGGCTTTGCCGAGATCGAGATCAAGAACTCCCGCGGCTACGAGTGCCAGCGCACGCCGGGCAGCGATCCGATCATCCAGGCCGGTATCAGAGCCGCGGCGATGCACGGCGTGCCGACCGTCTCCTGGCCAACCACGAACGCCTTCTGTCCGGCCGGGCTGTTCGCACGGCCGCCGCTCAACCTGCCGTCGAGCTGGGTGGGCCTCGGCCATGGCGAGCGTCCCCACCAGCCGGATGAGTACATCTGCGTCGACGCCATTCGTCAACTGATGCAATTCAGTGTGACGTACCTTCACGAGTGGGCCAGCATGTAGCGGGTCTCGTGGATCGGTGGTGATGGGGATGTCCCGCCGGTCCTCGGTTCTGTACGGGGAAGGAGGGGTCATGCGGCGACCGATGATGTCACGACGTACCGACCGACCGTTCACGGGCGCGCCAGCGTCTCGCTGGCTGCACCGCGCGCTGCTTGCACTGATCACGACCGTTCTCACGTCAGGAGCGGTCATCGCGCCGGCCAGCGCGCAACCGGCCCAGCCCAAACGCCTGATCGCCGTGCTGGAAGAGGACCCGCCGGTGATCAATCCCGGCATCACGACGGTGATCTCCAGCTACCAGTCCGGCACGCCAATTTATAACGGACTTGTTCGGATCAACAAAGACTACAGCATGGAGCCGGAGCTGGCCGAGAAGTGGCAGATGTCGCCGGACGGCAAGACCTACACCTTCAACCTGAGGAAGGGCGTCAAGTGGCACGACGGCAAGCCGTTCACCTCGGCCGATGTGAAGTTCTCGGTGGAGAACGCCAATTCGAAGCTGCAGCCGTACGGTAAGGGCGTCTTTTCGCAACTCGATAGTGTCACGACGCCGGATGAATCCACCGTCATCTTCCACCTGAAGCAGCCGTTCGCACCGTTCATGCTTGGCCTGAACATCACAGCCGCCACGATCCTGCCCAAGCACATCTGGGAAGGCAGCGACCTGACCAAGAACCCCGCCAACCAGCAGCCGATCGGCACCGGCCCGTTCAAGTTCAAGGAATGGGTCAAGGGCGATCACATCACGCTGGTGAAGAACGAGAACTACTTCCGTCCAGGGAAGCCCGGGGTGGATGAGCTGGTGTTCAAGATCATCCCAGACCCCGCCACGCGCGTCGCCGAGTTCGAGAAGGGCGACGTGGATGCCATCTACCACAACGCGTTGCCGTTCGCCGAGGCGCGGCGACTGGCCGCCCTACCCGGCGTGACGATGGTGCTGACCGACCAGCGCGGCTCGGCGCACCTCGGGATCTTCAACGTCCGGAACAAGCCGCTGAGCGACGTGAAAGTCCGCCAGGCGATCGTCATGGCAATCGACCGCGGTTTCATCATCAAGAACATCGACGATGGCTTCGGCATCCCCATGGTCGGCCCTGTCCCACCAGCCTCCCAGCTCTACGACAAGAACCTGAAGGACTACCCGTTCGATCCCGCCAAAGCTGGCGAGATGCTGGACCAGGCGGGCTACCCGAAAGGCGCTGACGGCACGCGGTTCGGGCTCGATTTCGTCCACCCGGCCAACATTCCTGGCGAGGCGAAGATCGTCGAGGTGGTGAAGAACAACCTGGCGGCCATCGGGATCAAGGTCAACATCGTGCCGCTCGAGCGTGCCGCGATGAACCAGAAGGCCTACACCGACCTGCAGTTCGGCATGCTCATCGACAGTTATGGCCTGGGGCCCGACCCGGCTATCGGCGTCGAGCGGTTGTACAACTCCAACAACATCAAGAGCCCACCCGTCCCGTTCTCCAACTCCGCCGGGTACCGGAACGCCGAGCTGGACAAGCTCTTCGACCAGGAGAAGCTGCAGAGCGACCCCGCCAAACGACAGGAGGTCTACCACAAGATCCAGGAGATGATCTGGGCGGACGTCCCGACCGTGCCGCTGTTGGCCTACGTGGGTCCCAACATCTTCCGGTCCTCCTACATCACCGGGCTGTACCAGGGCGCGTATGGCAACCAGGAGTCCTACGAAGACGCGCAGGTCGTCGGCAGTCCCGGCGTGCCGAGCGCCGCGGCGGCGAAGCCGGCCGCTCCCGCCGAGAAGCCGGCCGCTCCGGCCGCGGCAGCCGCGCCTGGCAAGCCCGCCGCGGCGGTCGCCGAGAAGCCGCCCGCCGCGGCACAGGTCCCGGCGCCCGCGGCTGCCCAGAGCGGGGGCGTCTCGCCGCTGGTGTGGGTTGGCGCGATCGTCCTGATCGCCATTGTCGCCGGCCTGTTCTTCATGCGGCGCCGCACGTAGCGCGGGATCGGACGACGAGAGGCATCACCGGTAGGGGCAGGCCCCCGTGCCTGCCGCGGCGATCGCCAGATCGCCCCTGCCGCGTGAGGAACCGTCGCGATGCGGAAACCAGGGCGGCCACGGGGGGCCGCCCCTGCCGGTCGCCATGACGACGCGAGCCAGTCGCGCCCGCCCCCCTGGAGGAATCAACGTGACAGCACCCTCGAGCGCCCATCGGGCCACCTTTGAGCGCCTGGACCGCGGGTTCGACGACCTGGTCGATCAGACGCAGCGCTTCGTTCGCCAGACGAGCAACTCGCTCACGGACGATCTCAACCCGGAGGTGTTCCGCTGCGCGGACATGCTGGAGCTGTACCTGCGTCGGCTTGGCTGCGAGCGGGTCGAGCAGTGCCACTTCGACCAGGGCTATCCGGTGGTCTACGCGGAGATGCGCTCCAGCCGACCTGAGGCGAAATGGCTGCTCATCTCCTGTCTCTATGACGTAGTGCCCTGGGACGAGGACGACTGGGTCGTCGATCCGGTCGGAGCGGAGGTCCACGACGCGGCAAAGGTCAAGCTGCCAGCGGAGTGGGGGCCGGTGCTCACCGGGCGCGGCACGCGGAACCAGAAGGGCCCGCTCATGTGCGTCCTCCAGGCACTTCGGGCGCTCCGCGACGTTGAGGGCGACCTCCCTCTCAACATCATGCTCGCCCTCGAAGGCGAGGAGGAGATCGCCAGCCCGCACCTCCGAGAGTTCCGCGATCGCTACCTGCCGGAGCTGAGTCGAGCATCCGCCGCCTACCTGGCAAACCCGATCGAGGACGCCCACGGGAACCAGATGCTCTTCCTCGGCCTGCGGGGCATCATCGGGCTGGAGTTGACCGTGCGGGGTGGTGACTGGGGCGGCCCGCGGGAGACCGGGCTGTTCGCCACCGACGTCGCCTGGGTCGACCATCCCGCCTGGCGACTGGTCTGGGCGCTGGGAACGCTGCAAGACCCCTCCGGCAAGGTCTTGATCGACGGCTTCTACGATGGAGCGCGACCCTGGACCGCCGAGGAGCGCACGTACTTCGAGGCAGCCCGAGCCCAGTTTGACGAAGAGGCGACGAAGCGCATGCTGGGGATCAGCAAGTTCCGCTGCGGGATGCCGGGTGTCGACGGCTACGAGGTGCTGATGAGCGAGCCGCTGCTCAACATCGACGGGCTGGTGAGCGGCTATACGGGGCCAAAGGTCAAGACGTCATTTCCGAAATCCGCCACCGCGAAGATCGACATCCGCCTGGTGCCCGGCCTGGACTGGCAGGAGATGGTGGCGAAGCTCCGGCGGCATCTCGACCGGCACGGCTTCCCGGAGGTCCAGATCGAGGTCCAGAACGGCTACAACACCTGCCAGACGCCGGTCGACTCCCCCATTGTCCAGGCGGCGCTCCGAACAGCCGCCGACCACGGCCCCGACTCGATCATCTGGCCGGTGTACTTTGCCTCGAACCCGATGGTTACCTGGAACGAGCCGCCCCTGAGCTTGCCGATCGTCTCGGCGGGCGTGGGCAAGATGGGCCGTCCGCACATGGCGAACGAGTACTTCACCCTGAGCGGCATGCGCGAATATCCGAAATGGGTTGTCTCATTCCTGAAGAACTTTGCCGAGGCGAACGATGCTATCGCTTGAACAGCGCTTCGACCCGAAACACACGGCGCTGATCGTCGTGGACGTCCAGAACGACTTCTGCCACCCCGAGGGTGCCTGCGTGCGCGCCGTCAACGCCGACGTCTCGGACATCGAGGCGGCCATGCCCCCGCTGAGAAAGCTGCTCGCCGCGGCTCGCGCGGCAGGGGTTTTCGTGGTGTTCATTCGCTCCCTCTATGACGACCAGTACCTGACGGACGCGCTGCGCGAGCACTACGAGCGGCGCGGCTACCGGGACATCCTGCAGAGCGGCTCGTGGGGCGCGGAGTTCTACGGCGGCGTGCAGCCCGAGCCCGGGCGCGACGAGATCGTGGTGACCAAGCATCGCTTCGACGCCTTCCGCAAGACCAGTCTGGACGCCGAGCTTCGCAAGCGAGGGATCGAGAGCGTCATCTGCTGCGGCTTCACCACCTCCACCTGCGTGGAGTCCACCACCCGCGATGCGCTGTTCCACGACTACCATACGGCGATCGCCCGGGACGCGGTGGCCGAGTTCGACCGGGACCTCCACGAAGGCACCCTGAAGATCATCCGCCGCTCCTTCGGGCTGACGCCCACGGTGGATGAGATCGTCGCGGTCTGGCCGGCCAGCTCCGCCGGTCGTGAGACGGCCGCGGCGGCCAGCGCGCGCGAATCGACGGCCTAACGCGCCCCACCGGCCAGCTTGCGCCCCACGACGGTGGCCCAGCGCTCGGTGATTCGAAGCTGGCGCTGCTCGTCGTAGAAGGGGCGCAGGCCGGTGAGGTCGCCCAGCCGGTCCTCCTCCAGCAGCGCCAGGATCCGCTCGGCGCGACCCGCGGGAGGCTGGGCGCTCTCCAGCCAGCGCGTGACGATCTGGAGGAATGAGCCGCTGTCGACCGCCTCGACCTCCAGCCCGGCGGAGGCAAAACAGCGCAGCAGCTCGCTGAGCGGCAGCAGTCGGGCGTGCGACGCGTCGCGCAGGACGTGGATCCGATTGAGGGCGGCCGCGCGCTCGGCGTGCTCGCTCGCGAGGATGTCCTGCGCGGCGACCGTGCCGTTCGGTCGGCAGACGCGCGCCATCTCCCGAAGCACCTCCGCGGGCTTCGGGAAATGGTGCACGGCAAAGCGACAGACCACCACGTCGAACTCCGCCTCTCCGAACGGTAGCCGCTCGACGTCGCCAACCTGAAAGCGCAGGTTGTCCAGGCCGCGCTCTCGGCGGCGCGCCTCGCCGATCTCGAGCAGCGCGGGCGTCAGATCGAGGGCGACAACTTCGCGGCACGCCGTCGCGAAGCCGACCGCGACGTAGCCCGGCCCGCACGCAACCTCGAGGACCCGGGCGTCTGAGGGCGGTTTGACTGCCTCCACGAGCCGCGCAACACCCGCCGGATCAGCGATATTTGCGCTGGCGGCGAACGCGGCAGCCGAGCGTGTGAACTCTGACCGGACCGTCTCCTTGTGATCCGAACCGCCCGCGACCATAGCTGCACCCACTTCCACGACTGCCTCGCCGCACCGTCACGGCGACGGTCCGTCACACTGTACGCGCGAGCCAGCGCGCAATCAAG
>JADZDV010000266.1 GCA_020850915.1 Chloroflexota bacterium
TAATCTTGAGTCATTACAGCCGGTAGATCTCAGCATGCTGGATATATTCACAGACACTAAACAACTGTTTCTCGACAACACTAGCCTAAACGACCAAAACATACAATATCTTTCTGGCATGAGATTGCTCCAAAAACTGCATCTAATTCGTGGCCCATTCGGCGAAGAGGCTTTGCAATTTATCTCGGGGTTGGCTGAGTTAGAACATCTTAATTTGCAGACAATAAAAAAGGCCCGTAGTCTCGATTTTCTCATTGGCGCTTCAAAATTGAAGTCTTTAATTATTGACATATCCTCTGGTAATGCTGTCGATATTAGCGCGATAGCTGGATTAAAGTTTCTTAAAAGGCTCGACTTATCAGGCATGGGATTAAATGACGCAAATATCTCGACGTTGTCGACAATGAGTTCTTTGGAACCACTTGATATCAGCATGTCACCAATTTCTGATGTTGGTCTTCGTAAAATTGAAACGATGATAGAATTAAGAGAGATCCGCTTATGGGAGACTAATGCTACTCAACAAGGCATCGATCGACTGAAAGAAAAGCTACGAGGGTGTATAGTATATAACTTTCCAAATAAAGGACGGCGGTGATGAATGGTGGCTCGAAAGTGTGCTTCGTGGGTTGATGTTCGAGCGCAGCGTGGCTATCAGAAACAAGATGCGTCGTTATACTTCCGAACTTTGGCATTCCAGACGGTGCCGAATTCGCCCGCCTGGCTACGTCGAGCACTTCTGTGTTTGTCAACCCCGGTATGGCCCACTTTGATGCGCGGGAATGGCCCACCCCCTGTAGCGCTGCTCGCACGGCGCGAGCAGCAGAGTGTTCGGTTACGACCTGACCTGCTCAAGCCAAGCCTGAGGGACGAAAGCGTGGCAGGCGAGCTGAGCGAGCAGGCCTCCCGCCGTCGGGCCTCGGCTTAAGATTGGGACGAACCACCTCCGTTTCTGCCATTGAGCAGATCGTTGAGGGCCACACCGGGTAGGAGAGCGGCACACCCCAAAGGCGTCACAGGGGCGTCGCGGGGGCGTGACACGAAGCGACCGGTCGCCTAAACCAAAACCAAGGTGGGATCCACATGCCTGTGCGATCAGCGTCCGCGGGTTTCGCCGTAGCTTTGGTTTAGGCTGAAGTATCCCCGCGGCCGGGAGCGCGAACGGCGATGGATCTGACGGTGCTCCAACGGCTCGACCTGGAGGCGATCACCGACCCTGGCACGCGGCGGATCGTCCAGGCCCTGCTCAATCTGATCGAGGCGCTCCTGGCGGAGAACCAGGCGCTGCGCGCGACGGTCCAGGCGCAGCGGGACGAGATCAATCGCCTCAAGGGCGAGCAGGGCCAGCCGGATGTCAAGCCCAACCGGCGCCCGCCAGGAGGGAGCGATGTCTCCTCGGAGCGGGCGCGCGCCAGCGGATGCGCAAGCGGGACGTGAGCTTTGGACCGCGCAGCCCCGCGGGGCGCCAGGCCTGGGACACGTTCATGACGCTGAGCGCGACGGCCAAGAAGCTGGGGGTGAGCTTCTCCCAGTGCCTCGAGGACCGGCTGCGCGATGCGCGCCAGGTGCCGCGGTTGGACGAGTTGATCCGTCACCGCGCCGCCGAGCTCCAGCTTGGCGGCTCCTGGGCCAGCCCATAGCCTCCCATCCCCGGTTTATCGAGTAGATACCTCGAACTTGCCGGGCAGGGGGCACTGGTCCCATGGGTAGAGTACACTGTGTGGCTGATTGATGGCTGCGTGCGAAGCCTGCGCACATTAGTCAATAGAGACCCGAGGCAGTTTGAGTCCCGCCGGGCTCGCCGTACCGGTCGCGGGGCACCACCTCCCAGATGTCAGTCCCCGCGTCGATCAATTCGCCCAACGAGACTCCCTCGCCGTGCTGAATCTGGCCGATCTGACCCACCGTCCTCTTGGCGGTCACCTGTTGCGGCGTGATCAACGCCACTTCCGGTGTCTCGAACAGCGCGCCCAAATCGCCCATTTTCGGGCCGAGCTTTCCGCTCATCGCGGCAGGCAGGGAAACCTGTCCCTCGTCCTTCACGCGCTCGGGATTGCGTCCAGCCATCCCTTCCATACGCCGAATGCGAGTCTATTCGCACTATAGACCCGTTTCATGAACATCTCGGAGTCTGGCGCATTCCAGCACGTCGCACCGCCGCTCGCCGCCCGGGGGGACAACGGCCCATCGCGGTCCGTAGGGACCACGCAAGACTTTGACGTACGTCCTCGGCCCCCGGCTGCCGAACCAGTCGCTTCGGTACTGTCTGCGACCATCGCTAGATTGGCCGTTGCGAATCGGGTCGCCATGACAACCTGGCTTGGTCCGCGGGACATCGAGATGATGGCGCGCGTGCTGCTCGGCTTCCTGCTGGGCGGTGTGCTCGGCTATGAGCGTGCGCGGATCGGCAGACTGGCCGGCCCGCGGACGTACATGCTGGTCTGCGCAGGCGCAGCCCGTTTGACGCTGGCCGGCATCTTCGACCTCGCCTCGGCTGCCAGTCCAATCCGCGACCCGATGCGGATCGCCGCTCAGATCGTTAGCGGCGTCGGCTTCCTGGGCGCCGGGATTCCACGGCGCACTTCCCCGACCGTCCGGCGACTGGTCTCCGCGACCTCGATCTGGCTGGTCGCGGCGATCGGCATGCTGGTCCGGATGGGACAGTACTCCAACGCCATCTTCACCACGGTCGTCGGCTACCTGGCCCCTCGGATCTGCCGGGCGGCGCCTCGATGAGGCGCCGCCCGGCAGGCGAGCCGTCCACCACGGGCGCACGCTCTAACGACGATGACTGACGCGCGACGGCGGATCGTCCTGGACGGCCGACTGGCTGACTACGCCCCCGGCGGCATCGCCCAGTACACCCAGCACCTGGCACGCGCCATGGCGAGCCAGCTCGGAACCGATCGCCTGACCGTGCTCCGGGCCGCCCGTCCACAGGCCGCCGCCGACTACCCGCCGTGTCTGCCGACCGCGCGCTCCCTCACCCCTCCGCACCACCGACTCGAGCAGATCGTGCTGCCGCTGGAGATCGCGCGCCTCGCTCCAAGCCTGGTCCACAGCCCGGATTTCATCCCTTCCTTCCACCGGCGCTGGCGCGCGGTCATCACCGTTCACGATCTCGCCTTCCTGCGTTACCCGGAGCATCTGATGGCCCAGAGCCGTCGCTACTACGGCCAGATCGGCCGCGCCGCGCGGGAGGCGGACGCCATCATCGCCGTCTCGACCGCCACGAAACATGACCTCGTCGAGCTGTTGCGGGTGCCGCCGGAGCGCATCTCGGTGGTGCTGGAGTCGGCCAACCCCGCCTTTGGTCCGGTCGAGGATGCCCAGCAGCTCGAGGCTGCACGCCGGCATCTTGGCGTCACGCGGCCGTTCGTCCTCTTCGTCGGCAGCCTGGAACCACGCAAGAACCTCCCCCTTCTGCTGGAGGCGTTCCGCGAGCTACGCCGGGAGCACGATCTGGAGCTGGCGCTGGTTGGCCAGCGCGGCTGGCTGTACGCGCCGATCTTCCAACGCCTCGCGGAGCTGGGCCTGGGGCCGTACGTGCGGCACATCGACGGGCTCCCGGCGAAGATGCTGCCGGCCGTGTACAGCGCCGCGGAGCTGCTGGCGTTCCCCTCCCTCTACGAAGGCTTCGGCTTGCCACTCCTCGAGGCGATGGCTTGCGGCTGCCCGGTGGTCGCTTCGGACCGCGCGGCCATCCCGGAGGTGGTCGGCCAGGCTGGCCTGCTCGTCCCGGCCGACGACGCTGCCGCCCTCGCGGCTGCCATCCGCACGCTCCTCGAGCAGCCTGACATGCGCGCCGCGTACATCCGGCGCGGCCTGGAGCGCGCTCGTTCGTTCTCCTGGGAGAAGGCCGCTGCCGAGACTCTGGCCCTCTATCGTCGCGTCGCCGCGTGAAGATCCTCTTCGTCTGTCCCCAGCTTCCATACCCCCTCGACCAGGGCACCCGCCTGCGCAACTTCTCGCTCATTCGCGCCGCGGCGGCCGGCGGCCACGTCGTGCACGTCCTCGGCCTGGCCACCCCCCCGGTCCCGCGCGAAAGCCTCGACGCGCTGGGCGCATACTGCCAGCGGGTCGAGACGGTCCCGCCACCGCGCCGCCCGCTGGCTGCGCGCGTGGCGGATGTGCCGCTCTCGAGCCTGCCGGACCTCGCGCTCCGTCTCTGGACGCCGGCCATGCTCCAGGCGCTCCAGCGACTCCACCGCGAGGAGCGCTATGACGTCGTCCAGCTCGAGGGTCTCGAGATGGCGGCATACGGGGCGGGCGTTCGGGGCGCCTTTGTCCTGCTGGACGAGCACAACGTCGAGCACCGGCTCCAGGAACGCGCGTTCCGCACGTCAATGCGCGAGCCGCGCCTGTCGAGCCTCGTCGGAGGTCTCTATTCGCTGGTCCAGTGGCGGCGTCTCAGGAGCTGGGAGGCGCAACGTTGCGCGGAAGCGCACGCCGTGGTCGCCGTCTCGGCTTCCGATGGCGAGACGCTCTGCCTGCTCGCCCGGCGGCAGGTCGCCGTCGTGCCGAACAGCATCGACCTGGCGGCCACGCCGTACGTCGAGCCCGACGATCCCTGCCCCACTGGCGTGCTGTTCACCGGCACGATGGACTTCCGCCCGAACCATGACGCGGCCCGCTGGTTCGCCGACTACGTCCTGCCCCGCCTGCGCCAGCGCCATCCCGAGCTGCGCTTCTGGGTCGTCGGCCGCAATCCGCACCCTGACCTCGTCGCCTACAACCAGCGCCCGACCGGCGTGGTGGTGACGGGCGGCGTCGAGACGATCGAGCCGTACTGGGCGCGGGCCGGCGTGTACGTGCTGCCGATGCGCTACGGCGGGGGCGTCCGGTTCAAGGCGCTGGAAGCGCTCGCCCGCGGGCTCCCGCTCGTCTCCACGCGCCAGGGCGTCGAAGGGATCGACGTCGAGCCCGGCCGGCACTACCTGGCCGCCGAAACGTCCGCGGAGTTCGCGGGTGCAGTCGAGCGGCTGCTCGCCGACGGTGCGCTGCGGCGGACGCTGGCCCGACAGGGGCGCGAGGCCGTGGCGCGGCTGGACTGGCCGGTCGTGCGAGACCGGCTGCTGGCCCTCTACGAGCGCCTCGAGGCGCGCCGTGGGACGGTGGTCCCGTGAAGCGGCTGCTCGTCCTGGCCGTCGCGCTGGCCATCCTGATCGGTGGCGGCTCGGCGGCCGTCCGCGCCCAACCGCTCGAACGGCTCGACCTGGAGACCCGCCACCGCCTCATCGCGTTCTACTCCGGCCTGGCAGCGAGGCAACCAGACGTGGCGCCAGAAGTCGAGGTCTCACCCCGCCCCACGAACCCGCTGGGTGTCAACACGTTCCTGGAGCAGGACGTCACGTTCGAAGCGCGGAGACGGAGCATCGAGATGGTCCGCGCCGCGGGCTTCGGCTGGATTCGCCAGCA
>JADZDV010000267.1 GCA_020850915.1 Chloroflexota bacterium
CGGCGGTTCGCCGCGGCATGCCCAGGTTCCCGGAATCGGCCCGAGCACGCGTTCCGCCAGCCGCCGCTCACCCGCGCAGTTGCTCGATTCCCACCGCGCCCCACGTCCCTACCCCGCCCTTGCCCCAGAACCCGGTCCTCGTCCGGACCAATCCACGGACTAGGGGGGGCCGGCGAGAGCTTGACAGCATCTCGAGATCGTGTCAGTCTGAGACGGGTGTCGGGCTTGGGGCGGGCCATGGGGCTGATGGCTGGCGCTGAGGATCACGCTCCCGGGGCGTGGTGGCTGGCGGCGAGGCAGGGGGTGCGGTGTGGCTCTGGGGCGGCAGCGTGGGGCGTCGGAGACCTGGGACTATCGGAAGATCACTCTGTGGGGAACGCTCAGGGCGATCGTCAGTCGTCTGAGCAGTCCGTCGCAGAGCGACGAGCTGACGAACACCGAAGTTGACCGTCGGCCAAACGCGGGGGTGCTCGCGGTCCTGCTTCACGGATGGTATTCGTCGCCCGAGGACCTCCGTGACGTCGCCAGCGCCGTGCGGGAGGCGATCCCGGACAGCGACCTGCTGAGCCCCGGATACGACGAGTCTCCCGCCTCCAACGTCGATCCGGTCAGGTTGACAGAACGAGTGCTGGATCTGATTGACCGCGCGGTGGAGGAGAAGGCGGCCAGCGGACAGCCGTACCAGAGAATCGTGCTGATCGGGCACAGCATTGGAGCCCTGCTGGCCAAGAAGGTCTACGTGTTCGCGCGAGGGCAGACACAGGACGGGAGCGGGAACCTCAGGCGTACGGATCGGCCGTGGGCGATGCTTGTCGATCGGATCATCCTGCTGGCAGGGATGAATCGCGGCTGGAACGTGTGGCCCAAGCCGCGGCACATGTCGTGGAAGCTGTGGATCTGGGCGGTGCCGATCCTGCCGCTAGGTGAGCTACTGCCGGTGGGGGACTTCCTGCTCAGGGCGAAGAGGGGCTCCCCGTTCGTCTCGAATCTTCGCATCCAGTGGCTCAACCTGGCACGGGAGGAGCCGCCGCTGCCGCTGACGGTACAGATACTCGGCGATCGTGACGCGGTGGTGGATCTCGAGGACCACATCGACCTGCAGTCCGGCGCGAAGTTCGTCTACCGCGAGGTCGATCGGACCTCCCATATGTCGGTGCTCCACTTCAGGGAGGGTCGACCGGACCGCGAGCGGGAGTTCCTGTATGCCCTGACGGAGCCACCAGAGACGATCAAGAGCAGCTTTGAGGTACCCGGCTCGGACAGGATCGACCCGTCGGTGGACGGGGTTGTCCTGGTGCTGCACGGGATCCGGGAGCGGGCGGTCTGGACGCCACGAATTGGGGAGAGCGTGGCAACTGCCGCGAAGGCGGAAGGTTTGAAATTTGCTCGCAACACGGAGAGCTACGGCACATTCGCGATGCTGCCGTTCCTGCTGCGCTACCGTCGCCAGAAGCACGTACGCTGGTTCATGGACCAGTACACGGAGCTCCGGGCGCGGTATCCCCGAGCCGCGGTCAACGTGGTAGCGCACAGTAACGGGACGTACATCGTCGCCAGTGCCCTGAGGCGGTATGCCGCGTGCGATCTGCGACACGTGGCGCTGGCGGGCAGCATCATCCCCCGACGCTTCGAGTGGAACCGGATGATGCGTGACGGGCGGGTCGCCGCGGTCAAGAACTACGCGGCCTCCGCCGACACCGTCGTGGCGGTGGCGGGGGGGCTGTACGAGCTGTGGTCGAGTAGCGAGATCGGCTCGTCCGGATTCAACCTCTTCATCGAAGACGGGGGGAAGCGCGGCGAGGTCGCCTTCATCAAGGGCAGTCATGGCGCCGCGATCCAGAGAGAGAACGACCGTTCCATCGCCCGGTTCATCGTGCACGGCGATTCGAGCGAGGAGACCGCGCCTCAGACCGATCGTCAGAACGTGCTGTCGGACTTTCTTTCGCGTCAGCCATGGGTTGCCGTCGTCGCGGGCATAGTCGCTCTGCTCATGCTCGGCAGTGTGGTTTCGACGGTCGCGGCCAGCGGCGCTCACGTGAGCAAGCGTCGCGCGCTACTCCTGTACTGGCTCTTGCTCATCGTCTTCTTCTGGCTGGAGTAGCGCAGCCGGCTCCATCCTCTTCATGCTTCGAAGGTGGATGGAGAAGGTCGCTTCATGTCCAGCGTCGTTCGAACAGCGCTATGATTGGCGCTGGCTGTCCGTTCGCCCGGCGCGGGAACCGTGGTGCAAGCCGGGGTGTGATGCAGTCGCGGAGGTGCCATGAGCGCGCGGCGTCCGCTGATTCATGAAGTGTGTCCTCGGGTCTATCGTGTCGAGTCGCCGTACACGGCGGGTATGCTGACGATGATCTACGTCATCCGGGGCGAGAGGCTCACGTTGGTGGACACGGGCGCCGTCGCCTCTCCCGTGGAAGACCTGGAGCCGGCGCTGGCGGAGCTCGGGATCGGCCTGTCGGAGGTCGGCTACGTGCTCAACACCCACGGGCACTCCGACCATCTCGGCGGGAACCCGAGTGTCCGCGACGCGGCCCCGGAGGCGAAGATCCACCTCCACCGGGCGGACAAGCCGTTCGCAGATTCGCACGACCATCACCGCACGTTCAACACCGAGTTCCTGCGGGCGTTTGGCCGCGAGGACTTGATCGAAGAGCGGATCAACTACACGCTGGAGCTACTGGGGCGGGACGTCGGTGTGGATCGAGTGCTGGAGGACGGCGACCGGATCGACCTGGGCGGGGGGGTAGAGCTGACGGCCATCCACACGCCCGGGCACACGCCTGGCAGCGTCAGCTACTACTGGGAGGCGCAGAAGCTGCTGCTGACGGGGGACTCCGTCCAGGCGCGGGGCTTCAAGCCCGGCGGCTACCCGCTTTACTTTGGCGCACAGGCGTACGGCCAGTCGATGCAGCGGCTGAAGGATCTGCCGATCGAGACAATCGGGATGGGGCATGGCTTCATCTCGGGTCTGCATCTGAATGCCCCGGTGAAGTACGGCGCAGAGGCACGGCACATGGTCGAGGAGAGCGCCGTCGTGCACGCGACGATCGACCGTGCTGCACGGAAGCTGGCGGCCGAGCTGCCAGAGGCGAGCCTACTCGAGCTGGCGCAGCGGACGACCATGGCGCTGATCGGCGAGCTGCCGACGCACGTCGATGCCCGGATCGGCCTGCCCCTGGCAGGCGGTCCGACGTTGTGGTCGCACGCGAGCGTCGCGCGAGCGGAAACGGCGAGCTGACCCATGTGACCGATTCGCGGGTATGACAGATTTTGTTGAAGAGCGAATGGTAGGGGCGCTACCAGGCGGCCATGACGTGGGAATGCTGGGGCTTACGTGGGGTTGATGCGGGACGATCAGGCCGGAGGGAGCGAGATGACACAGGTGTCGGTGCCGCTGGAGACGAGGAGCGAGGTCCGCGACGGCATGCGGATCGACTGGGACGTAGCTATTTCGATGGATGACGGTCTGGTGCTGAGGGCGGACGTCTTCCGACCCCTTGAGGAAGGCCAGTACGCGGTCATCATGAGCTACGGTCCCTACGCCAAGGGGCTCTCGTTCCAGGAGGGCTACCCGAACCAGTGGCGGAAGATGACTAGCGAGTGGCCCGACGTCGAGGCGGGCTCCACGAACAAGTACCAGAACTGGGAAGTGGTTGATCCGGAGAAGTGGGTACCCCACGGCTACGCCGTGGTGCGGGTGGACTCACGGGGGACGGGCAACTCGCCGGGCTACGTGGATGTCTGGGGACCGCGTGAGACGCGGGACTTCTACGAGTGCATCGAGTGGGCTGGCGTGCAGCCGTGGAGCAGTGGGAAGGTCGGTCTGGACGGCATCTCGTACTACGGGATGAACCAGTGGCAGGTCGCGGCGCTCCGGCCGCCACACCTGGCCGCCATCTGCATCTGGGAGGGCTCGAACGACTGGTATCGGGAGTGCTACCGCCACGGCGGGATCTACTGCGACTTCGCCGGGAAGTGGTACGCGCGACAGGTGGAGTCCGTGCAGTACGGTCGTGGCAGTCGGGCGGCGAGGAGTCCCATTCACGGACAGTCCGTAGCCGGCCCGGTCGACCTGAGCGACGAGGAGCTGGCGAGGAACCGGGCGGATCTCGCGTCGGAGATCCGGGCGCATCCGCTCGAGGACGAGTTCTACAGGAGCCGGACGCCGGACTTCTCGAAGATCGAGGTGCCGCTGCTGTCAACGGCGAACTGGGGCGGCCAGGGACTGCATCCTCGTGGGAACTTCGAGGGCTACTCGCGGTCCGGCTCGGCGCGAAGGTGGCTGGAGGTACACGGGGACGCGCACTGGACGCACTTCTACACGGACTACGGACGGACGATCCAGAAGCGATTCTTCGACCACGTCTTGAAAGGCGAGGACAACGACTGGAGGAGCCAACCACCGGTTCAGCTCCAGGTGCGCCACGTCGACCGGTTCGTCCAACGCGCGGAGAGCGAGTGGCCGATCGCAAGGACGCGGTGGACGAAGCTCTACCTGGACGCACCCGAGACCAGCCTGAGGTGGGGCCAGTCGGTGGCGCAGGGTGGCGCTGTTGAGTACGAAGCCCTGGGCAACGGGGTGACGTTCTCAACGCCGCCGCTGGAACACGAGACGGAGATCACCGGGCCGGTGGCCGCCAGGTTGTTCGTGTCGTCCACCACCAGCGATGCCGACCTGTTCCTCATCCTGCGCGTCTTCGATCCGAGCGGACGAGAGGTCACGTTCCAGGGTGCGCTGGACCCACACACGCCGATTGGCAACGGCTGGCTCCGCGCCTCGCATCGCAAGCTCGATCCGGAGCTGACCACCGAGTCCCGCCCGTTCCACACCCACGATGAGATCCAGCCGCTCGCTCCCGGCGCGGTCTACGAGCTGGAGGTGGAGATCTGGCCAACCTGCATCGTGGTGCCCTCAGGGTACCGGGTGGCGCTGACGATTCGGGGCCGGGACTACGAGTACGAAGGCGAAGACTTCATCCCCTCGCCGACCGCGTACCCGCAGAAGGGCGTCGGCCCGTTCACGCACACCAATCCGGTGGACCGACCGGCCAACGTGTTTGGGGGCAAGGTCACGATCCACGCCGGCGGCGAGTATGGCTCGTACCTACTGTTGCCGGTGGTCCCGCCGAAGAGCTAGCGCCAGGGCTGGCCGGCAGGCAGGACGCGCATCCGCCGGCAAGCTCCCCTGCTGAGAAGTCCCCTATCTCCGATTTCTCCGTTTGAAGCCTCGGGAACTCTTGAGAGGGGGGCGTGTGAGCGCGGTTCTCATCGCCGACGATGACGCGGGCCTGCGGAGGCTGGTCTGCCTGACCCTCGGGTCGGACTCGTACAACCTGCTAGAGGCCGGCGACGGCCGACAGGCTTGGGAGATGATCGAACAACACCACCCTGACCTTGCACTCATCGACGTGAATATGCCGGGCCTAACCGGCCTGCAACTGACCGAGGCGATCAAGGCCGACCCTGGTCTGAAGGAGATGGTGGTCGTCCTGTTGACCGCCAAGACGGCTCAATCCGACGTGGAGGCCGGGTTCCAAGCCGGGGCGGACCATTACGTGACGAAGCCGTTCTCACCCTGGGATCTGATGGCGCTGATCGAGCAGTCACTGGACAGCCGTTAGGGCTGGCGGCCGGAGAAGGCGAGCAGCCGGTCTTGGACTGGCGCGTCCGGCGGACAGGGCACCTCCTCGGCGAAGCCCTTGCCTGGGCCGCGGAACCCCGGCTTCAAGATCTGGCGCATCAGCTCCAGACTGAGCGCGGCGAGCTCCGCGTCCAGCGCGCAGGAGCGGCCGATCGCGATCGAGAGATCCCAGGTGTGGATGAGCTGATCGGCGGTGACCAGCTTGACCCCTTGCGAGGCCGGTATCTCGCCGATGCGCAGCGTCAGCGTTCTCTCCAGCGCGCCCGGGGTCCGGAACGCGGAGAGAGCCGCGCTGGAGGCGGCAAGGTAGGCGGCGGCGAGCTGCTCGGCCGTGCGCATGCCATCCTGGCTCGGCGTCGGGGGCGGCTGGCCGCTGGCGGCGCTGCTGAACCGCGTGCAGACGTCAATCATGTGCCCGAGCAGGCCGCGGACATCCCAGTCCGTGCAGGGCGTTGGCTTGTCAAGATCTGACTGGGTCAACGCGGCGACGACGGCCGAAGCCTGTTCGAGCGCGCGCTCGCAGCGGGCGATGTCATCCATGCACTCTCTCCTCGTCTGCCGTCACTGTCACACCAGGGGCGCGACACGCGGGAGTGCGGACCCGCTCGCGGCGCTGTCCTGGCCAGCGAGGGGTCACCGAACGTAGTCCGACTCTGACTCTATCACGTCGCGGTGGTCCAGCAGCGAGTCGCGGCGTCGGGAGGCGAGCGGTCGGGATGAGGCTGGGCGCCGTGAAGTCGAAGCCGCCCGTCGTGCCGACTCCCCTGTTCCCTGGGTGCCTTGACATGCCTGACGCGACCTGCCAAGCTCGCGAAAGCGAGTCGATCGGAGGGACACCGATGACAGAGAACGGAGAGGCTCACGTGACTGACGCTCGGGCGGAGGATGAGACGGCGACCGCTCGGCTTGCCCGGTGGGCGGTCGAGCTGCGCTACCGGGACATTCCGCCTGAGGTGGCGCACGCCGCGAAGAGGGCGATCGTGGACGTCACGGGCTGCGCACTCGCGGCGCGCGGCGAGGGGGTAGTCGAGGCGCTGATCGCCCTCGGCGACGAGGCGGGAGGTCGGGCGGAGGCGTCGGTGCTGGGATACTCACAGCGGTTCTCGGCGCAATGGGCGGCGTTTGTGAACGTAACGCTGGCGCATGCCCTGGACTACGACGACACGACCGAGCGCGTGAACGGACACCCGAGCGCCTCGCTCGTCCCGGCCGCGCTGGCTGTTGGCGAAGCGGCCCGCGCGCCGGGCGAGGCGATCGTCGCGGCGTACGTCGCTGGGCTGGAGGTGATGGGGCGGATCGGACAGGTCGTCAATCCAGCCCATTACGACCGCGGCTGGCACTCCTCGTCCACCCTGGGCGCGCTCGGGACGGCGGTCGTGGCGGGGCGGCTGCTGGGGCTGGAGACGGTGCAGCTCAGGCATGCGCTCGGCATCGCTGCCTCGTTCTCGAGCGGACTGAAGAAGAACTTCGGGACGGACACGAAGCCGTTGCAGGTCGGCGCCGCCGCGCGGAATGGGATCCTGGCGGCGCAGCTCGCGGCGGTCGGCGTGGACGCCGACCCCAGCATCTTCGACGGGCCGATGTCGTTCTGCAGGGTGGCCGGCGAGCCGGACGGGCAGCTCGCCCCGGCCGGCCTCGATAGTCTGGGACAGACGTGGCACGCCGCCAGGCCTGGGCTGAGCTTCAAGCGCTTCCCCGCCTGCTACAGCACGCACCGGGCCGTCAACGCCGTGCTGGAGCTGGTGGAGGCGCACGACGTGCGGCCGGAGCAGGTTGAGCGGATCGAGTGCGGGACGAACTACTCCGCCGTCGAGAAGCTCGTGTACGACCGCCCCACGACGCCGCTCGCAGCGAAGTTCAGCATGCATTACACCACGGCCGTAGCGGTCCTCGACCGGCGGCTCGGGCTGCCACAGTTCCTGGAAGAGCGGGTGAGCCGGGAGGACGTCCAGAGCCTCCTGACGAGAGTCGAGATGTTTGTCCATCCGGAGCTGCGGACAGCGGCGCAGCTCAGGGCGTGCGACTTTGCCGAAGTGACCCTGCGGTTGAAGGACGGCCGCGTGCTGACCCAGCGCGTCATCGATCCGCCGGGCAATGCGCGTCGGCCGCTCTCGGACGGGGAGATCGCGACGAAGTACCTGGAGAACGCCGGTCTAGCGCTCGACGCCGACGCGGCCGAGCGGAGCCTGGCGCTGCTGCGGTCGCTGGAGATGGTTGGTTCGATCCGGGAGGTTGTACGCGTGCTGACCCCGGCCGCGCCCGCGAGGGCCTCATAGCGTCGCGGACAAGGGCGCTGACGCCGGACCAGACGGGAGTCAGCTCCCGGTTTGATCGGGGCCGGGGTGCGGGCGGAGCATGTTGGAACGCCGGCTGCCCCAGGCATCTGGCCATGGCCAGTATTGGCAGGATGGCCGCCTGTTGCCCGGGTGTCCCCACGATCTTCAGGGCGACCTCAAGGCAACCAAGGAACCTGGCTGGGCAGGGTGGGGGCTCGGACGAGTCCCCGGTCCCACGCATTGACCTCGAGAACTATGTCCGTGGCTGTGCTGGCACAACCGCGGCGTTCGCGAACCCGGAGGTGAACGTGCCCGTTCCGTACCGCTTCAAGGGACTCGAAGGGAAGCTGGCCGTCGTGACAGGCGGCAGCCAGAATCTCGGGGCGGCGATGGCCGAGGCGCTGGGCGAACAGGGCTGCAAGGTGGCGGTCATCGGACGCCGCAATCGAGAGGGGGCCGAGGCAGTGGCCGCGCGCATTCGGTCCGCGGGCGGCACGGCCCAGGCCTGGTGCACTGACCTCACGCGGCAGGACATGGTGATCGGCCTGTTCCGGGAGATCGAAGCGTCGCTGGGGCTGGTGGAGGTCCTGGTGAACAACGCCGGCGGCCGGCGCCACCGAGCGACGTTCTTGAATCGGCAGCTTCTGGACTGGCGCGAGGTGTTCCTCGACAACGTAGACACGACGTTCCTCTGCTCGAAAGCAGTGGTCGGCGGGATGATCGAGCAGCGCTGGGGGCGCATCGTGAACATCTCGTCGATGGCGGGCGTCCACGCCTCCCCAGGAGGTGACCCGGCCTACGCGGCTGCAAAGGCGGCGGTGATCGGGCTGACCAGGCAGATGGCGATAGAGCTGGGGCCACACGGCATCACGGTGAACGCGGTGGCTCCGGGGACGACGTTCAAGGAGATGGGGCGGAGCCGTCGCCCGGAGCAGTACGAAGAGATGGCCGCGCGGGTGACGCTGCGTCGGCTGGGCTTGCCGGGCGACCAGGCCGCGGCGGTGTGCTTCCTGGCCAGCCCAGCATCGGAATGGATCACTGGCGAGACGATCGAGATAGACGGTGGAGGAATGCCGTAGGGAGCGTACCCTGGCCCATCGAGAGACCCCCCAGCCGGCCTCTCCCCGTTGAGCAGCCCTCAGCGAGGCCCCCCGCCCGGGCGACTGCGCGACTCCACGACAGCGAGGCTACGCTCTCGCTCGCTCGCTCGATTCGCGGAGCGAGGCTGGGGAGGGCGAGGCGGGGGCGGTCGCGCGGGTCGGAGCTATGGGCGGAACGCTCCTCCAGGAGGCGAAGGGCGGTCCTGGGAGCCAGCTTGAATTGGCGAGGTCGTCTGTGAGGGCGATGAGGGAACCCGGCGGGGCGTCCGCGGGGCCGGTGAACTGGGGCGCTCCAGCGGGCGCGGCTCAGAGCACTCGGCCCTCCACGCAGATGACGTCGCCGTTGCCGGCCCCTGGCGGGACCATTGGGAAGACAAGCTCGTCGGTCAAGACTCGCAGGTCGAGCAGGACCGGCCCGTCGTGTTCGAGGGCGGCTTCGACGGCTGGCTGGAGCTCTGCCACGGTCTCGACGCGACGGGCGAGGCAGCCGTGCGCTCCTGCCAGGGCAACGAAGTCCGGTTGCGGGAGCTGGCTGTTGAAGAGGTTCCGTCCCATGAAGAGCTCCTGCCACTGGCGCACCATGCCGAGCCCGCGATTGTTGAAGACGGCGATCTTGACCGGGATGCGCTCGCTCACCAGCGTCTGCAGCTCCGGCGCGCTCATCTGGAAGCCGCCGTCGCCGACGAGCGCCCAGACGACTCGCCCGGGGAGGGCAAGCTGAGCTCCCATGGCTGCAGGGGTAGCGTAGCCCATCGTTCCAAGGCCGCCGCTGGTGAAGAACTGTCGCGGGCGGGTATGGCGCCAGTAGAGCCCAGCGAACATCTGGTGCTGGCCGACGTCCGCAAAGACGATCGCGTCATCGCCCGATAACTCGCGGAGCATGCGCAGGACGAGGGGCGACGACAGCTCACCAGGCGGCCCGTCGCCGCAGCCGCCGTGCGTCCGAGACCAGTCATCCAACTGCGCCCGCCAGGCGGCATGATCGCCGGCAGCCGTCTCCCGTAGCAGCGCCTCCAGGAAGAGGCCGACATCCGCGAGAACAGGGACGTCGCAGCGGGCGACTCGACCGAACGCCGCGCGGTCGAGGTCCACGTGGACGATCGTCGCCTCTGGCGCGAAGTCCTTGGCCCGTCCGACGACGCGGTCGTCGAAGCGTGCGCCGAGGCCGATGATGAGGTCCGACTGCTGGAGCGCGATCGTCGCCTGGAGAGTGCCGTGCATGCCGGGCATTCCGAGCGATAGCGGGTGGTCCGAGGGCAGCGCGCCCATGCCCAGGAGGGTCGAAGCGACTGGCAGATCGAGTCGCTCGGCGAGCCGGCGCACGAGATCGCTGGCGCCAGCCCAGGCGACACCCTGGCCGACGAGGAGCACGGGACGCCGCGCCTGCTGGAGCAGCTCCGCGACACGTTGCACCGAGTCCGCGGCAGGCTCCGGGCGGGCGATGACGGAAGCTGGTGGCTCGACGGCGTCCAGGTTCGCATCCGCACCGACGCTGCCGAGCAGGACATCCTTCGGCAGGTCGATCAGAACGGGGCCGGGTCTGCCGGACAGCGCGATTTCGAACGCCTGTCGGACGGTGGGCAGGATCTCGTCCGGTCGACGGGGCTGGAAGACCGCCTTGGTGACTGGCCGCGCGATAGAGACGATGTCGACTTCCTGGAACGCCATCGTGCCGATCGCGGCGGTGTTGACCTGGCCGGTGAGCGCAAGGATGGGTGCTCCGTCCATCCAGGCGGTTGCGAGTCCAGTGACAAGGTTGGTCGCCCCGGGGCCGCTGGTCGAGGTGCAGACTCCCACCCGGCCGGTGGCGCGCGCGTAGCCATCGGCCGCGTGCGCCGCGTTCTGCTCATGCCGTACGAGCACGTGCCGCAAGAGATCTTGCCAGTCCGCCAACTCCTGGTTGAACGGGATCTGAGCGCCGCCTGGATACCCGAAGATGACGTCCACCCCGTGGGCGCACAGCGCCGCGCAGAGCACACGAGCGCCGCTGGCGCCCGCAAACAACGACTGGACGGGGAGACGCGAGGTCTGGGCCATGCTCTCTCTCCGCTCTGGCTGAACCGCCCCCGCATACTATGCCAGACCCAGAGGGGTTCGGGTGTTACGGTCCGGTTACAGATGTCTGGTGACGTAAGTGGCGAGCGTCGCGCTGGTGGATCAGCGCCACGGTGGCAGTTGGTGGCGCTGCTGGCCGGCGCAGAGCATGCGAACTGGAGCCGGTACGAGAACCGGCCAGCGGCCTGTCGCGATGCTGGCCTGACGGTGTACGACGCATTCGTGCGCGGCCAGTCTCGCTTCCGTCAACGGTGCCTCCGCCGCCTGGATTGCAGCATCGCCCGGCCACATCCCCATCGGACTGATCTCTTGATATAAGCCGCGGCCCGAAGGGCGCAGCATTGGCGAAGTCACAAGATCATCACAGCCTGCCGCCGCGCGGTGACGGGGGTGGGTCGCGCGGGGTATGCCGTCCGGAGCGAGGAGGC